>JAESUF010000213.1 GCA_016763215.1 Flavobacteriaceae bacterium | reverse complement strand
GTCCAACCAAAATCGTACGTTTTGGGTTCGGATACATCTTCTTTAAAATACGCATCGCTTCCATCATAACCAATGTTCCTGTTCCATTATCTGTAGCTCCAGTAGCTCCATCCCAAGAATCGAAATGTGCCGAAAGAATTACATACTCGTCTGGTTTTTCGGTTCCTTTAATTTCAGCAATGGTATTAAAGTTTGGAACTTTTCCTAGTTCTTTTGATTTTGCAACAATCTTAATTTTTGGTTTGTCTCCATATTCTACCAATCGATACAACATCCCGTAGTCTTCCAATTCTAAATCTACTGTAGGAATCTTTTTTGTTCTTGCGCTAAAAATTTTATTCACTCCGAAACCATTTGACCATCTTGAAGAAACAATCCCAACTGCTCCTGCTTCTTCTAAAGCAGCAATGATCGATCTAGAGTTAAATCCTGTATTTCGTATGTTTTCTCTCCATGCACTGGTCTTTGCACTTCGATCTTTCTTCATTTTTTCAAAAGACTCTTTTGTTGCAAATTCTTCCCAGTTATAATTAGGTCTTCCAGTAGGTTGATTCATAGAAATCATGACCAATTTCCCTTTTACCGAAGGTAACCACTTCTGAAACTCAGCTTTATTTGCTACAGTTGGTAATGTTATTAATTCAGCCGTAACTCCTTTATTTGAAGTACTAGGATTCCAAGCCAACTGAGTTCCACGTAAGCTTTGAACTCTCGGGTACACCATATCTATATGCGTAATTCCGCGTTCCCAACCTCTCCATTCACCCCACTTTTCGTTTTTAGCAGAAATCCCCCATGAGTTGTATTTAGCAACAGCCCAATCGTTGGCTTGCTTCATTTGTGGCGTTCCAACCAATCTTGGTCCGATCACATCCATCAACTCATGTCCTAATTTTTCGAGTTGTGAATTCTCATTTGCCTCCTTAATAATATTTTGAACGACTTCGTCTGTACTTTGCGCAGAAAGAACCGCACTTGAAGTCATAAAAAGTAAGAATAGTATGTAGATTTTTTTCATTATGAAAAATTTTTAGTTACAAGTTTATATATGTTTTCCTTTTTCCCAACCGTGTTTCCCCAAGTATTGATCACCCGATTCTACTGCGCCTTCTTCTATAGAAGTTCCCATAGAATCGTTCCAACGGTTTAAATATCCAAACAAAGAAACCACCCCTAACATCTCTACAATTTCTCCTTCATTCCAGTGTTCATATAAACGTGTTTTGATCTCTTCATCTACGCCATTGGGAACCTGACTGGCTACCAACGAAAAATCTAAGGCAGCTCTTTCTGCATCTGAAAATGCAGGGTGTGTTCTGTATTCCCAGATATTATCTAATTGTTCTTGCTCTGCTCCATAACGTTCTGCTGCTCTAATGGCATGTGCCTGACAGTACCTACATCCAGTTGAATTACTAGACACCCAAGCAATCATTCTCTTTAATGCTGAAGTAACTCGACCTTCATTGGCCATTACTGCTTTGTTTAAATTAATAAATGCTTTAGAGATGGCTGGCCTACGCTGCATAGTTAATACTGAATTAGGGCAAAACCCTAGTGTTTCATTAAAAAATTCTGCTAATTCTCTGGTTTCTGAATCGTGATCAGCTGATAAGGGTGTTACTAATGGCATACGTTATTTTTATCTAAGATTTTAAACTAATTTTGTGGTTAGCTAAGATACATTTTATCAACGATACTATTCTAAAAAAATAATTATGACAACCAATACAATTACGACAGTCTGGAAAGAAAATATGGTTTTTGATTCAGACAACCCAAGTGGAGATACTATTTCTATGGATGCTCCTACTGATGAAAATGAAAGCAAAGGTCTTCGCCCTAAAGCAATGATGCTTTCTTCTTTAGCGGGTTGTTCTGGTTTAGACATTGTTTCTCTTTTGAAAAAGATGAGAGCAGAAGTTGACGATTTTAAAATGATCATCCATGGAGAGTTAACAGAAGAGCACCCAAAATACTACCATAAAGTACAAATAGAATACCATTTTTATGGAACTGATTTAAAAGAAAGCAAGATTAACAAAGCAGTAAAATTGTCTGTAGATCAGTATTGTGGAGTAATGGAAATGTTTCGTCAATTTGCTGATGTAAAAACAGAAGTGTATCTTCATGAGCAATAAACATTGAACTTAATTCAATACAAATTGCTATGCGTTGGACTATAAAACCAGATCCCAATCCTAAAATCATACACCAACTTTCCGAAGAACTATCGATAGATAAAACTCTTGCGAAATTGCTGGCTCAAAGAGGTATTTCTAATTTTGAAGAAGCGAAACGCTTCTTTCGACCTTCTTTGGAAGAGTTACACGACCCTTTTTTATTAAAAGACATGAATCTTGCCGTTGCAAGAATTGAATCGGCAATTGAGAATAAAGAAAATATTCTCGTGTATGGAGATTATGATGTAGATGGTACAACTTCCGTTTCCTTAGTTTCATCATACTTAAGAACTATTACCACAAATGTTGCAACCTATATTCCGGATCGATATGATGAAGGATATGGAATCTCATACCAAGGAATTGACTTTGCAGCTGACAACGATTTTTCCTTAATTATTGCCTTAGATTGTGGTATCAAAGCCATTGATAAAGTAATTTATGCCACAGAAAAGAACGTTGATTTTATTATCTGTGATCACCACAAACCAGGAGATCAAATTCCTGATGCTGTGGCAGTATTAAACCCTAAGAGGGTAGACTGTTCCTATCCTTATGATGAGTTATGCGGATGTGGCGTTGGTTTTAAATTGGTTCAAGCTTTGGCATCCAAAAGAGGTCAGACCATCGATGACCTTACTCAATATTTGGATTTGGTGGCAACAGCCATTGCAGCAGATATTGTTCCGATGACTGGAGAGAATAGGGTTCTTGCCTATTTTGGTTTGCAAGTAATTAACTCCAATCCTAGAAATGGAATCAAAGCCATTATTCATCAATTGAATAAAAAGCAATTGACCATTACTGATGTCGTTTTCACCATTGCTCCTCGAATTAATGCTGCTGGTCGTATTAAACATGGAAACGCAGCGGTTGAACTCCTAATGGAAACCGATTTTGATGCCGCAACCAAATTTGCCAAAACTATTAATGAATACAATTTGGATCGTAGAGAATTGGATACTAAAATCACCAAAGAAGCGCTCGCTCAGATAGAAGAACTAAAAGAACAAGAGGGTTACACTACTGTTGTCTATGATGAAAACTGGCACAAAGGAGTCATCGGAATTGTAGCTTCTCGTCTTATTGAAAAGTACCACAGGCCTACCTTAGTTTTCACAAAGAGTGGTGATAAATTAGCAGCATCGGCTAGATCGGTAAAAGGATTTGATGTGTACAATGCCTTAGAGCAATGCTCTGAATTTATTGAACAGTTTGGTGGACATAAATATGCTGCGGGACTTACGTTACATCCTGAAAATTATAAAAAATTCAAACAAAAGATTGAAGAAGTTGTTGCCACTTCTATTGATCCCGAATTATTAATTCCGGAGGTTGCCATAGATGCTGAATTGGATTTATCAGACATAACTCCAAAGTTCTTTAGAATACTACAACAAATGGCTCCATTTGGTCCTCAAAACATGAATCCCGTTTTTAGAACAGCCTGTGTAAGAGACAATGGGTATGGCAAACTAGTAGGAGCAGATCAAACACACCTTAAGCTTAACATTATATATGGAGCAGATCGCAAAACGTACAACGCCATCGGGTTTGGATTGGGAGAGAAAATTTCGCTCGTTAAAAATGATTTTAACATCGCATATTCCTTAGATGAAAATGAGTGGAATGGTGTGACGTCTACTCAATTAATGTTAAAAGACCTTAAACATCCTAATGCTCTTTAATCAAATAAAGATACACCGGATAATGATCGCTGTAACCTCCTGTATAACGACTGTATGAAAAACTACGGAATGGATATCCTTTAAAACGCCCTTTCTTGGTGGTTAAAAAACGTTTGTTAAAAATTGCTGCTTTGAACATTTTATAGGAAGAATACTCTTTTTCTCCTTTGTCTAGTATTGGAGAGGTGATCACAATTTGATCAAACAAATTTAAATTATCTCTATACCCTAATGTATTGAATCCTTTTTTAAACATGTTTTCATAAGGGTTGTAAAGGTCTCCTTCTTCTACATCCTTTTTATCAGCTTTGGTCTGTAGTACATTTTTAAAACTACTATTAATTGGATCATCATTAAAATCGCCCATGATAAAAATTTTAGGCCTTTTTTCTTGCCACTCTATTTGTTTAATAATTTTCAGATTTTGATAGGCCGCTTTTTCTCGCAAAGGTCTACTTTTTTGTTCACCACCTCTTCTTGACGGCCAATGATTGACTATGATGTGAATCAGTTCATCATCTAAATGTCCAGAAACTAATAGCTGACTTCTTGTACGAATTTTATATCTTCCTTCATAAATATTGGGATTAAACGCTTCATGATGAATCGGTTTAAAATATCGGGGCTGATATAATAATGCAACGTCTATTCCTCTTCTATCTGGAGATTCATAGTGAATGATTTCATATTTTTTACTCTTCAGCTTTTCTGATTTCACTAAATCTTCCAAAACAGCTCTATTTTCAACTTCGGCCACACCTATAATAGCTGGACTTGTTTTCGCTTTATCCTCCCCTATTTGAGAAATCACATCTGCCAGTTTTCCAATTTTATCCCAATAGACTTTAGAACGATCTCCTTGCATTTCCATAATTGGACTTGCTTCGTCATTCTTTTCAGGATCATTAATCGTATCAAAAAGGTTCTCAAGGTTATAGAACGCAATAGTTCTAATTTTATACTGCTTATTTGAATTTTGAATAAAAGGTATAGACATAGTGATAACAAGTCCTAAAAGGACCCCAATTTTTTTAATCATAGCAATTGATTTTTCAATACAAACTTAAAAAACTATTTGAAGAATAAAGACTTAGATCAAAAAAAGTTTACCTTTATCATGCTATGAAAAAAAAATACCATGAAAAAGATACTTGCTTTGGCAGTATTTGGACTGTTGTTCTTTGCTGGAACACATGCTCAAAATACTGTTACTGGAATCGTTATTGACAACGATTCTGAAGAACCATTACAAAAGGTATTAATTGCCTCAACATCCTCAAATTTTAAGACACATACAAATAGGGATGGACTCTTTCTACTTCAAAATATTCCAAAGGGTTCTTATATCATCGAAATAAAATTTAAAGGGTATTTAACTCAGAAATTCCCTATTGAAATTACAGGTGAAAATATAAACCTTGGCACAATTCACTTGTTTAAGAATACAAAAGAAGAACAAGATCTTAGTATTATTACGCTTACGGAAGATGAACTAAATTCTGAAGATGGATTTACTGATAATATCGCCGGATTACTTCAAGCATCTAGAGATGTTTTTCATAGAGCTGCTGCCTTTGATTTTGGAACTACTTTTTTTAAACCTAGAGGTCTAAATAGTGGAGAAGGCAAAGTATTAATCAATGGGTTAGAAATGAACAAGCCTTTAAATGGCAGGCCCCAATGGGCAAACTGGGGAGGTTTAAATGATGTTCAAAGAAATCAAGTTCTTACCTCAGGGATAAGTCCTAGTGATTATTCTTTTGGTGGTTTAGCAGGCGTAAATAATATTACAATGAGAGCTTCTTCATATCCTAAAGGAGGTGGTATTTCTTATGCCTCATCCAATAGGAGTTATCAAAAAAGAGTCATGATCACTTATAATTCTGGCATTCAAGAAAGTGGCTGGTCTTACACGTTCTCAGCCTCAAGAAGGTTTGGAAATCAAGGATATATTGAAGGCACTTTATACGATGCTAATTCATTCTTTGTTTCAGCTGAAAAACAATTAAACGATGATCATAGTATCAATTTTTCGGCAATACATGCTCAAAATAGAAGAGGGAGGTCTACAGCGTTAACAGATGAAATCCATCAATTAAAAGGCAGGAAGTACAATCCCTCTTGGGGTAAAATAGATGGAAGTATTAAAAATTCGAAAATTCGAAAAATTGTAGAACCTATTGTAATCCTCGATCATTATTGGAAAATCTCAGAAAGCACAACACTAAATACCAACCTAGCCTATCAGTTTGGATTTCAAGGAAACACAAGAATTGACAATGGGGGAACTCGACTAATTAATTTTCAAGGGCAAAATTCCTACATAGGTGGCGCACGAAATCCTAGTCCCGATTACTATCAAAACCTACCTAGTTTCTTTTTGCAGGACCCTAATCCTTCAGCATTTAATTATGAGCAAGCATATTTGGCTCAGCAGAGTTTTGTTATAGATGGACAATTGAACTGGAATCAACTCTTTGAAGCGAATCGTATTCAAACTTCTCTGGGTTATAATTCAATTTATGCAATTCAAGAAGATCGAATTGATAATCAACAATTTTATTTTAATTCGACTTTATATACCGAATTGACAAAAAACATTGAATTAAATGCTGCTTTCAATTACAAAAAGTTACACAATGAATCCTATGCCAGTATTAAAAGTTTATTGGGTGGCACTGGTTTTTTAGACATTGATGTCTTCGC
>JAESUF010000212.1 GCA_016763215.1 Flavobacteriaceae bacterium | reverse complement strand
TACGTGAGTAAAGTATTTCTCTTGATTTTCTGTGTCAATAATAAATCCAAAACCTTTAGAAGAATCAAAAAATGAAACCTTTCCTTTTCTTACTGGATCTGCTTCATCTCCTTCTTCTTTTTTCGGAATACCTAATATAATGCTTTCTAATTCTACTTCAACTTTTAACGCAGGATCTGGTGGGGTATCTGTTAAATTTCCATCGTGATCTACATAGGCAAATTCAATTCCTTTTTTTCCATACTCTTTTGCCTCAGCTTTACGAGCCTCCATCTTCTTTCTCTTGTCTTCACGCTTCTTTAAACGCTTCTTCTCTTTCTCACTTTTATTAAATGTCTGTTGCGATTTTGCCATTCTTTACTTAAAATGTATTATAAATTATTCGTCAAAGATATTCTATTTCCTTGAAACTAAAAAAAGTAAATTAATTACTATTATTTCTCTCCTAACATACGTAGCATTCTTGTATGGTCACCAATTGCGTGTATCATAGATTTTTTTACATGGTATGGCATTCCAAATTCTTTTGCAGTATCTGCCACAATCTTAGCCAGACTTTTATAATGTACATGACATACATCTGGTAACACATGATGTTCTACTTGATAATTTAGTCCACCTATTAGCCAGAATAAAAGTTTACTCTTTGGAGAAAAATTACTTGTAGTTGCTAACTGATGTCTATACCAACAATCTGACATCTCTCCATTTTCATCTGGAAGAGGAAATTCTGTCGCTGGCATAATATGTGCTATTTGAAAAACAATACTGACAAGGAGTCCAGTAACAAAATGCATACATAAAAAAGCCATTAAGATAACTCCCCAAGAAAACGGCAGCATAATTATTGGCAATGCTAATGCATAAGAATAATACAATAACTTCCAAGCTGTCATACTTACCAACACTTTCTTATATTCATTTTTTTTGTCTAAAAACCCCATATCTCTATAGCGCTTTAAACGCACAAAATCTTTAGTGGTAATCCATGATACTGTAGATATACAATAGAAAAACCAAATATAGATATGCTGAAACTTATGTACCTTATAATGTTTGGCATGTGGCGAAAATCGCAAGAAAAAAGGAGCATTCAAATCATCATCTGCTTCTTCAATATTTGTATAAGTATGATGTAAAACATTGTGTTGTATTTTCCAAACCGTTGCATTTGCCCCAATAAGATTAAATGAATACCCTAAAAAAGTATTGATCTTTTTATTTTTTGAATACGATCCATGAATAGCATCATGCATTACTCCCATTCCTATTCCTGCCATTCCAAATCCACTGAGGATGTAGAGTGAAAAAAGTACTCCTGTTGATGTAACTACTCCTGTAGAAAGTATAACTAGGGGTACAAAAAACAAGGCAAGCATAAAGATGGTCTTTGCAACCATATTTACATTGGCATTTCTGCTGGTATTGTTTGTTTTGAAATGTTGATTAACTCGTTTTCGTAACGTTTTTGAAAAGTCCGTTTTTTGTACTCTTGAAAATTTTAGATTGTCGATGGGGAAGTCATTTTTAGTTAGTTATTATCCGTCTTTCACATTACAATTTTTGTATAGCATAGAAAGAAAATAATTGGTTAAATTAAAAAAATAAAACCCTCTTTAAGTAGCTACGGGTGTGAAGATAGGTTAAATTAATTTAGCTAGAACTGCTGCTATTAAGAAATGTTAAATTCTGGTTACACGCACCTTTTTCTTTTTCAATCGAGTGTTATTTAATTCAGCTACTAAATTGTCTGCAATACTAACAGGAACAGCCACAAACGCACAATCTTGTTTCAATTCTATAAGTCCCAATTGGTCTTTTGTAAGTCTTCCCTGTTTTAAAAACAATCCAGCAATATCTCCTTTTGATATCTTATCTTTTCTTCCTCCAGAAATAAATAAAGTCTCCCAGAATATTGGTTTACGAACTGCTTGTTTGCTAATATTTTCTATTTGAGTTTTTGTGATGAATTCTGGCAAGCGCTCATCTTTCCATTTGAGCACGTAGGCGGTACCTTTTGCAGAAACCCGAGCAGTACGACCATTTCTGTGTGTAAACTCTTCTTTGGTTGAGGGCAATTCATAATGAATGATGTACTTCATCTCTGGAATGTCAATTCCTCTTGCAGCTAAATCTGTAGCAACGAGCAATTGGTTTGTTCCATTTCTAAATTTAATTAAAGAACGCTCTCTGTCTTTTTGTTCCATTCCACCATTAAAGCAACCATGGCTTATGTTTTTACTTTCTAAAAACGTGCTTACTTTTTGAATACTATCTTTTAAATTACAAAAAATGATTCCTTGTTGATTTCCTATATGGTTTAGTAAATGCAGCAAAGTGTTGAGTTTGTTTTTCGCAGGAGAAATTACGGTCTTAACTTTTAGTTTTGAAACTGAAGTCCCTAAATAATTAATTATTTTCGGCTTGTCAAGTCGTACAAAATCTGGAATCTCAACATCTTGGGTTGCAGATGTTAAAATACGTTTATTAAGATTTGGTAATTCATTAATAATACCTCTCATTTCATACTCAAAACCTACTTCTAATGATTTGTCAAATTCATCTAAGACTAAGGTTTTAATAAAGTTTTTTGAAAAACGTTCATTACTAAAATGGTCAGAAATTCTTCCGGGTGTTCCTATTAAAATAGCAGGTAAATGCTTGAGTTCAATTTTATCTTTAGACATTGGTCTACCTCCATAAACTGCATTTACTTTATACCCAGATCCCATAGAACGAATTACTTGTTCTATTTGAATAGCTAGCTCTCTAGAAGGAACTAGTATCAAGGCTTGGATCTCTCTAGATTCTGGATCTAAAGCAGATAATAATGGTAATGAAAAAGCCACCGTTTTACCAGACCCTGTCGGAGACAATACAATTGTATTGGTAGTAGAGCTAATCGTTGGAATCGCTTCTTCTTGCATTGGATTCAACTCATAGATATTCAGTTTTGCTAAAATATCTTGTTGATCTTTAATAACATTTGCCATACAGATTATTTCTTTTTATTTTTTTAGGCGCTTCAACAGTTACCTTTCCTAGGCTAGTTTGTGCTAAATGGCTTAAATGATTTGCCAAAACTTTTTCTATCAATTCTTCTTTCGTTAAATGATGGAACACCGTTTTTACCTTCGTTTTAAATTCTTCTGAAACTGTACGGTTCGGTTTTGTCTTGAATATTTTTTTGGCCCACAATAATGTATTGTTTTCTTCAATACTTTGAGCGTCTGCCTTTTTAAATTCATGAAAAGTAATTCCCAATTCTTCTTCGAACTCAGGAATCTCCTCTACTTCTTCTTTTTGCAAAATGGTTAATGAAAACCCTTCTGCTCCTGCCCTAGCTGTACGTCCACTTCTATGTACATACGTTTCGTAAGTATCCGGTAAATGATAATTAACTACATATGAGATTTCCTTCACATCAATTCCACGAGCTGCTAAATCTGTTGCAACTAAAATATTTATGTGACCTTCTCTGAATTGCCCCATCACTCGATCTCTAATTCCTTGTGTTAAGCTTCCATGAAGAGTTCCTGAAGTAAATCTATTTTTTGCTAAATTTTTACCTAATTTATTAACCGCAGCTTTGGTTTTACAAAAGATAATTCCTCGCTCTCCTTCCCTAGAACTTAAAAAATGAAGTAAGACTTCTAATTTCTCTATCGGTTCTACTACTACATATTCGTGTTGTATTCCTTGATGCCCTACTGAAGACATATCTGCTTCAATAGTTACTGCATTTTTTGAAAGGTAATTCTGAACCAATTGTTTAATGGCTCCAGACATTGTTGCCGTAAACAATAACGTTCTTGTCGTTTTTGGAATTTCCTTAAAGATCGTTTCTACTTCTGCATTTAAAGCGCCAATCATTTCGTCAGCTTCATCCAACACCAAATAATTGATGTTTTTAACATCGATTGCTTTACGTGCTATCAAATCAATCAAACGTCCTGGAGTAGCAACAACAATATGTGTCGTTCTTTTTAATGCATCTACTTGAGATTTAATTGTAGCACCCCCAAAAACTGGTGCTCCTGTTTTATCGCGATGTCAGCCAGTCAGTGAAGAATGTCTACGCAACGATTTATGGCTTGAGCGTTAGTGAATGGCGAACAATGTCGGTATTGAATGACTTCGAACCACTATCGGCAAAGGAAATTGTTTCTCGTTCCAGTATGGATAAAGTTGTGGTCTCGCGGGCGATAACAAGTTTGCAAGACGGAAGTCT
>JAESUF010000211.1 GCA_016763215.1 Flavobacteriaceae bacterium | reverse complement strand
TAAAATACTTGATAAAGAGAAGGTTGTTGGATATGCTTATATCGGCAAAGCTCCAAGTAAAACAGATCTATTCGATTATTTGATTTTATTAAATACTGAATTCATCGTAGCAAAAACAAAAGTATTGATCTATAGAGAAAACTATGGAGGAGAAATTGGAAGTAGGCGTTGGTTAAAACAGTTTATTGGGTTAAAGTCACAAGATAAAGTGATATATGGAAAAGATATTATCCCTATTTCTGGAGCTACAATTTCTACCAAGTCAATGACAAGAGCTGTCAATTCTTTTTTACAAAACCTACAGGTTTTAATCGATAACGACGTATTGTAATGAAGATTCATGGTACAATTTCATCGTTTCCGAGAGAACTTAAATTCCTGATCACATTCTTTCTTATCACTTTAAGTATTGGTTTTTACTCTGGGATTTCATTTGTTAGAAATACCACAGATGCAAATGCAACTGGAATCGAAGAACGTTACTTAGGGAACGAAGGGGATGAAAGTGCAGCAATAATGAAGTTAAAAAATCGGAAGGAGAAGTACTTACAACCATTCATAGTCATTTACTTTCTTTATCCGTTATTTTCTTTTTAGTTGCGGTACTAATTGCTACGACGAAACTAAATAAGAAGTTCCAACTTTTTTTAATGACAGAGCCATTCGTCTCACTACTGTTAACTTTTGGAGGAATTTATTTTTTATGGAAAGGTGTTACTTGGGTAAAATATGTCATAATGATTTCCGGATTTTTTATGACAGCCACCTATACAGTCTCAATTTTTATCATTTTCAAACAGCTTTTTTCATCTAAAGAAAGGTAGTCGCATTTATATGCTTCTAAATCAAGAAATAATTGTAAATTTGTTCGCAATTAATTTTTAAGTTGATTGCACTATGATTGCTCACGATTCCAAGATAATAGGTGAAGGTTTAACGTACGATGATGTACTTTTAATTCCTGCATTTTCCGAAGTCCTTCCAAGAGAAGTAAACATCCAAACAAAATTTACTAGAAACATTACAATAAACGTACCTATTGTATCCGCTGCTATGGATACAGTAACAGAATCTGCCATGGCTATTGCGATGGCTAGAGAAGGCGGTATTGGTGTATTGCATAAGAACATGTCTATAGAGCGGCAAGCTCAAGAGGTTAGAAAGGTAAAAAGAGTAGAAAGTGGAATGATAATCGATCCAGTTACCTTGCCACTTGATGCAATAGTATCTGATGCAAAGAACGCCATGCGTGAGCATAAAATTGGAGGAATTCCTGTGGTTGATGCTCATGGAACCTTAAAAGGAATTGTAACCAATAGAGATTTACGTTTCGAACATAAAAATGACAGGGCAATTGTAGAAGTGATGACCTGTGAGAATCTAATAACTGCGCCAGTAGGAACCTCATTGAATGGTGCAGAATCTATTTTACAAAAAAATAAAATTGAAAAACTATTAATTGTAGACGATAACTATAAGCTCGTTGGATTGATAACGTTTAGAGATATCACCAAGGTGACACAAAAACCAATTGCAAACAAAGATAGTTACGGAAGATTGCGTGTTGCAGCAGCATTAGGTGTTACAGCAGATGCAGTAGAGAGGGCAGCAGCCTTGGTAAAATCCGGAGTAGACGCAGTGATCATTGATACTGCACATGGACATACCAAAGGTGTGGTTGCCGTATTAAAAGAAGTAAAAAAGGCATTTCCTCAATTGGATGTAGTTGTTGGTAATATCGCAACAGCGGAAGCCGCAAAATATTTAGTGGAAGCTGGAGCAGATGCTGTAAAAGTAGGAATTGGACCTGGTTCAATTTGTACGACTAGAGTGGTTGCTGGAGTTGGATTCCCACAATTCTCTGCGGTTTTAGAAGTTGCAGCAGCTATTAAAGGTTCGGGAGTTCCTGTAATTGCAGACGGAGGAATCAGGTATACAGGAGATATTCCAAAAGCGATTGCAGCTGGAGCAGACTGTGTAATGTTGGGATCTTTATTAGCAGGTACAAAAGAATCGCCAGGAGAGACCATTATTTTTGAAGGAAGAAAATTCAAATCCTATAGAGGTATGGGATCTGTTGAGGCCATGAAGCAAGGATCTAAAGATCGTTACTTTCAAGATGTAGAAGACGATATTAAGAAATTAGTTCCAGAAGGAATTGTAGGAAGAGTTCCTTATAAAGGAGAACTAGAAGAGAGCATTCACCAGTTTGTAGGAGGTTTAAGAGCAGGAATGGGCTACTGTGGTTCTAAAGATATAGAAACGCTTAAAAGCACTGGGAAATTTGTGCGAATTACGGCTTCAGGAATTAATGAAAGTCACCCACACGATGTGGCAATTACCAAAGAAGCACCAAATTATAGTAGAAGATAGACTCTAAACAATGTTTTCTCGAATCTTACCGAGAAGTTGTACTAGAATTTTAGTATCTTTTTAATACATAAAACCCCAAGTAGTTACTTGGGGTTTTGTTGTTTTAAGACTTTTATTTTAGTTTTAAGAAACTATTAAATAGCACCTTACTGTATTTTGTATTGATTTTTCATTTATCTTTGGGTCAGAAAAAAAATTGAAAGAAAGGTTGCTATGAACTTCCAAAAACCAATTTTACTAGTGTTGCAGGTGCCTCTAAATAAGTTTAGAGACCATTCTAGTTATTGATTATTTACACAGACCCCTTCAACGGGTTTTCTTCATAGTACTCCTGTTTTTCGTAAAACAGAAACAACTTAATTGCTAATTTAAAAAAACATATTGTATGAAGAAATCCATTTTGATGGCTGCTGCATTGTTTGCAACAGTTTTTGCCTCTGGGCAAAGTAACGATTTAGAGCTCCCCAAGGTAATTCCTCCTTCACCCACGGTTGCAGGATTAATGAAATTTGAGGAAGTCCCTGTAAGTAATTATACAGGCCAGCCTAATATAAGTATTCCTTTATTTCAAAAACAAACCATAGGTGGTTTTGCACTTCCTTTGGTAATGTCTTACAACACCAGTGGTATTCGAATCGATGAACGTTCGGGATGGTTAGGAAACGGTTGGGCGTTATCTGGAGAGGCTGTTATTTCTAGAACAGTAATGAATGTAGCCGATGAAGCAAACTATACAGACAATTCTGGAAACAAATTAAAAGGTATTTACCACAATGGATATTTTGATTTGGGATGGAACTATCTAAGCAATGGAGCCATAGATTATTTATCCAATGAAACAGATGCAAGCATCCAAAGTTATTTATGGAATGCTAGTAATAAAGGGAGTTCAAAATATGATGGCGATTATGACAATGATTTAGATATCTACCAAGTAAGTTTGTTTGGAGCCTCAGCACGTTTTGTGATTATAAAACAAGGAAGTATTCTTGTACCAAAAATGCTTTCCAATGATGGAAATTTAAAGGTGACCATCACCTACAATGCAAGTTTTGTGATTAGCAAGTTTGAAGTGCAAGACACCAATGGTCTTGTCTTTGTCTTAGATCAAACAGAACAAACTACTTCCAACACCGCTACAGCAACTAAAACGATTGATGATTCACAAAATACAGGGTCCTTATCTTTTAGCGAAAACACGTATACTTCAGCATGGAAAATTAAAGAAGTAAAAAATGGAAACAGTGATATACTAGCTACTTTTTATTATAACTCAGTTTCAGAAGAATTTACAGCACCTTCTTCTATTAAAGAGAATACAATACAGTTTTATACGAATGAATCTACAGGTGTTATGGCAGGTATTTTACCTCCTTTTGCTAGTTTGTTTACAGACACAGGTACAAACAATGACAGAGCATCCATTATTTCTTATAACAATTCCATAGCCTTACCAAAATGGTCTAAGTCAATTACCAATTTAAGCATTGCGACCAAGAAGATAAGCCGTGTGGTTTTTAATGACGACACGGAGATTGTATACAACCTAAGTGCCACCTCACATCCAGAATATACTTCAGGAGGAAATCTGTTGAGTTCTATAGAGATGAAAGACGCTTTTGGAAATGTGACAAAAGAGGTAGAATTCACTTACCACACTACAGCAAACAACAAAACGTTTTTGATGTCGTACAAAGAGATTTATCCTCAGAGCAATGAGCTAAATTACAGTTTTGAGTACGATAGAAAAGACCTGTTACCATCCTTTGGAAGCATAGAAAAAGACATGTGGGGATATTACAAGCCCGACGAATCAAATGTTAATATCGCCTACAGAAAAACTCACTCTAGCGATAAAGCTTTTGTAAGTGTAGGAGTACTTAAAAAGATGTTCTATCCAACAGGAGGTGTAAAAGAATTTATATTTGAACCACATGATTTTGGTCATCTGGGGTCTAGAGCTTTTACCGATGCAGAATTTAAACGCTACAATCCAGACAACTGGATTTTAAAAAGCGGAACAGATTCATTTAACAATCAAAGTAGCAATAATGGGTATTCTACAACCACAGTTTATTTTACCATAGACCTAGAACAAGAAGTTTCTGTAAGCTCCACTTTTATTAGTGGCGATTCAGAGGATGCTAATAATGCTTCCATTCGAATTGAGAATTGGGGAAATCCACAACAAGCAACCTATATAAACAATATCGCTATTGATAGAGAGGTTGTTTTTACTCTTCCAGTAGGTAGCTATAAAATGAATTTGTTTTCATTGAGTATTCCTGGCGGAACGGTGCCTGTTTTAAATGTAGATGCAGGGATTTATTACAAAGAACACCAAAGTAATTTTGACAAGTTAATTCACGGAGGAGGAGTTCGTATTAAGAACATTCAATTTTTGGATAGCGATACAGCAACAATCCCTTCAAAACAGATTAATTTTGCATACAAGGCTACAGGAAATGAAACTATTCCAAATAGCAATCCTTTAGAATCGAGTGGTGTCATTGATGGATTTTTTACCAATGTTAAAGAATATTCGTATACCAAAAACCATGTTCTTGCTTTAGAAGGCCCTGGAAATGGTCAAACAAATGTTCTGACCACCAACGGAATGGATATCAGAACTACCTATCAAGTAAAAGAGCACTTAAATAGTGTTTATAATACGATGACCAGCGGAACTAATGTTGGTTATGATAGAACTATTGTTTCTCAAACAGGAAATGGTTCTAGTGTTTTCGAATACACTTCTCCATCAGACTTCCCTACTTATGGTGCAAATTATGGATATCCTTTTTTACCAGAAAAATCGAGAGCTCACATGCATGGAGCATTGACCAAACAAAAAACCTATAACAGCGTAGACACCTTATTGAATGAAACGACACTTACCTATCATCCAGAGGTAGAAATAGACAAGGCCACATCTTTGTTTATCTATGACCAAGATTGCGCCGATATACAATTCTACGGAAGGATGAGTGATTATATAGCCCATTTTCCAACAAACGGAAAAGAATTCATGGGGGATGCACAAGGAGCAGATCCAGGAGGGTATCAGAATTGTATTACAACCAACAATACCGCTCCAGTATATTATAATTTTTATGAACACGTTTTTGGCAAGTATCTTCTAAAAGAGAAGAACACCAAGGAGTATTTTGTAGAGAATGGAGTTGCCTTACAAAAAGAGCAAACAGAAAATTATGAGTACAATAGTAATTACTTGCCTAGTCAGACTACTGTAACCAAGAGTAATGGAGAAGAAATTGTTTCCAATACCTATTATGCAACCGATGTGTTACCAACGTTTACAGGAGCCAGTGGTTCCTTTACATTATCAGACGCGAGTTATAGTAATCTGAATACACAAAACAAAATCACCACACCAGTAGTATCACATACCTATAACAAAGTAGGAAGTACGTTAGAGCTACTCTCTACAGTGCGAAATATTTTTACAACCGATAATTTAGCACTTCCTAAAAAGGTACAGACCTACAAAGGAGACTTAACATTGTTCACTTCTTTGGAAGATAGAATTATTTACCATGATTATTATGCCAATGGAAATGTACAAGAGGTAAGTAAAGTAGACGGTACTCATGTAGTCTATATCTGGGGGTATCATCAGTCTGTACCAATTGCAAAGATTGAAAATGCTACCTATTCTCAGGTATCTAGCTATGTAGCCAACTTGCAAACGCTATCAGATGCAGACAATGACAGAACCCAAGGATCGGTAGGTAACGAAGGGCTTTTAAGAACTGCCTTAAACAATTTACGAGCAGCACTACCAGATGCGATGGTAACAACCATTACTTACGATTCAGCTATCGGGACTACTAGTATGACAGATCCTCGAGGAAATGTAATCTATTACGAATATGACAATTTTAACCGACTCGTCTTTGTGAAAGACAAAGACGGAAATATTGTGAGCGAGAACCAGTACCACTATAAAAACTAACAGCTATGAAAAAGATATTAAAATATATAATAGCCAGTGTAGTTATGCTACCAATGGCACTAAGTGCCCAAACAACAACAGAAAACCATGTAGTCAGCAAAACCTATAAGGTGGAGTCACAGACTCCTTTAAACACTAAGAACCCAGATAGCATTGTTACTGCTATTCAATATTTCGATGGACTTGGAAGAGCCAAGCAGAGTGTACTCATTAAAGGAGGAACAAACACCTACGGGAATAATGAAATTCCTTATGATTGGAGTGCAGGAGCACCCACCAATTCTGGGTTCTATAATTTGAATGGTTCGAGTTCAGAAAATCAAATTATTACAGGAACCACTCCTTTTGGTGATACCGATTTAGTTTGGGAAAGTGTCAATACCAGTACAAACGACACCTCTACTGCTGATGGAGGTTGGACTACAGATAGTTTCAATATTGATAAAACAAAAGCATACCGTTATACGGTTTGGATTAAAAAGAACGGGAGTTTAACCGATGGAGCAAGCTATCATGGAGTTGAAAGTAGTCCTAAGATTATAGAAAACTTAAATGGTACCATCAACCCAAATC
>JAESUF010000210.1 GCA_016763215.1 Flavobacteriaceae bacterium | reverse complement strand
TTAGTTGGTTTGAAAACGATGGTTCTCAAAATTTTACCACTCACGTCATTGGTACAGGAATACCTGGAATTAATAGCCTATCGATAGCAGATTTTGATAATGATGGAGACCTTGATATCGTTACATCAAATGTTAGTACTTCTGTTTATATAAGGTTATTTACAAATGATGGAAATGAAAATTTTACAGGAACTTTAATCCTGAGAAACGAAATTTTTGTGCAGGATTCAAAAACTGTTTCAATCGCTGATATAGATAATGATAGAGACATCGATATTATTTCACACGCTTCTTTAGGTAGATTGGCTATCAATTTTAATGATGGAAATGGCGGTTTTGTTGCTCCTTTGTTTACTACAACTTCTCTGACAGATTTATTTGGGTTGTTTACCGCAGACATAGATGGAGACGGAGATTTAGATATTGTATCTAGCTCTAAAGATGAGAATACACTTGCTTGGTATGAAAATAATGGAGCAGGTAATTTTACCTCAAGTGAGCATATCGTAGCTACAGATGCAACCAGTATTAGAAATGTTTCAGCAGCAGACATTGATGGCGATGGCGACATGGATTTAATGTCAGCTTCAGCAAGTGATAATACCATTGCTTGGTATGAAAACGATGGAAGTCAAAACTTCACCAAGATAACTATTGATACTTCAGCAATGAATGCGCAAGATGTAAGTGCATCTGATGTAGATGGTGATGGAGATATAGATATAATTGCGGCTTCAAAAGATGATGATAGCGTTGTTTTGTATGTTAATGATGGAAGTGACGTTTTTACAAAAAAAGTCATAACAAACGTAGCAGATGGGGCTAAATTTGTAAGAGTCGTTGATATAGATAGTGATGGAGATTTAGATATTATCGGAAGTTCAGACTTAGATGACTTATTGGATTGGTATGAAAATAAAACTACCCTAAAAGTATCACCTACAGTATTCTTACAAGGCCCTTATGATGCAGGTGCAGGAACAATGAAGGACGATTTACGTGTAGCAGGTATTATTTCTACTACTTCGCCTTATGCAGATGGGCTTATTACAAATAGCTCTGTATTTGCTACTACCGGTAATGATGCTATTGTAGATTGGGTATATGTAGAATTAAGAGATAAAACAGACATTACTTCAGTACTTGCAGCTAGTTCTGCTTTTGTACAACGAGATGGTGATGTAGTTGCTTCTGATGGGGTTTCTCCTATAGATTTTGTAATAGATTCTGACGATTATTATGTTTCTATATCTCACCGAAATCATATTTCCATTGCAACAGATGCTGCGGTTTCATTAACGACTACTGCTCAATTAGTAAACTTTACAAACAATATCAATGTAATTCGAGGAACTACCAATGCCGTAAAAGAAGTAAAAGCTGGTATTTATGGGATGTTCGCAGGAAATACCGACGGTAGCGGCCAAGTGCAAACCACAACATTTTCTAATACAATTGGCTTTGTAGGGCAATCGGGGTACTCAATCCGTGATGCTAATATGGATGGACAGATACAGACAATAGACCTTACTTTAATCATATCATTGATTGGTAACGGAATACAATTTTAAGCACAATTTAAATCAATATATAAATAGTATATCAAATGAAACAAAAATATGAAATGAGTCAAGGAAAAGGAATTTCATTTATGAAAACGAGCTTTTTCCAACATGCAATTTTATTCTTATTTATAGGAATTGTAAATGTAGTAAGTGCACAATCCATTAGTTTTACGTTTGCCAATGCCGAGATTACAAATGATGGATCAGATGACTTCTATGAAGCAGACATAATGCTTTCAACAGCTACTGATTTTAAATTAGGATTAGGGCAATTTTATTTTGATTATAATACTGCTGCTTTTGGGAGTTCAATTTCTGGAGCAAACCTAACATTTACTCATCCAGCTGCTCCAGCAGTAGGAGATGCAGATTATATTTTGGATCAGGATGCATTTGATGCAATATCACTTTACGGTACTATTCTGGCAAACAATACAAGTAGCAAGCTATCAATTGCATGGACACAAGCTCAAAATAGTTCTTTTTTTACATCAATTACTTCCGTAGGATCGCCACATAAATTAGCACATGTTAAAATTAAATATATATATGTGAATCAAGACCCTATGATAGCATTTGATGCTAGTTTATCACAAGATTTAACATTTACTGCTTCAACGACACCTTTAGCAGGAGATGGGGTTCAAATAACTGATGACTCTTATGATTCTTCTGGAGCAACATTACCTGCCGGAGCAAATACTTGGACGGGAACTACAGATACTGATTGGGATACAGCGACAAACTGGTCTTTAGGAACTGTTCCTACTGGAACAACAGATGTACTAATACCTAACGTAGCTAATGACCCTATAGCAGGTGGAGCAATTCTAGTAAATGATTTGACTTTAAGCGTAGATGCAGCTTTAACCGTAGGTGGTGCAGTGACAAATAATGGAACTATTACAGTAAATTCTGGAGCTTCACTAATGGCTAAAAATAGTACTGCTTTTGGCCTTACTTATAAAAGAAACTTGGCAAGTACGAATTGGTATTTGATTTCTAGCCCAGTAATTGGAGAAAGTGTGATCGATTTTACAACAAATAATTCGTTAGCTCTAGGAAGTGGCTCAGGAGTATCACAAAATGTAGCAATAGCACCTTATGATAATACACAAGTTATAGCGAATGATCGATGGAGTTATTACACTGTAGGACAGACTGATGGAGTTAATGGAGATGATACTACTGATAATTTACAACAAGGAAAAGGTTTTACAACGAAACTATCTGGAACAGGAGATATTTCTTTTACAGGAAATATGCCAAGAGCAAATGTAGGAATCACAATAAGTGTAGGAGCAGGTAATGCTTTTAATCTAGTTGGAAATCCATATCCATCATACATTGCGGCTACTAATTCAGCAGATGCAACTAATAATATTTTAAAAGTAAATGATACAGATAGTGATTTTTTAACAGAATCTACCATTTGGTTTTGGGATCAATCAGCAAACACTGGAACTGGAGGATACATACCAGTAAATCATGCAACTTCTAGGTTCATTGCACCTGGGCAAGCATTTTTTGTAAGTGCGAATGGCTCTAATTTCTTCAGCATAACAGAGGCTATGCAAAGTCATCAAGCAACAGATGTATTTAATAAAAGTGCAAATACTCGACCAGAAATTAAATTAGAAATAACGGATGGTACACTCGCTAGTACTACAGATATTTATTTCATAGAGGGAACCACTTTAGGTTTTGACAATGGATATGACAGTACCATTTTTGGAGGAGCAGAGAATGATTTTAAAGTATACACACATTTAGTCGCTGATAGCCAAGGTCAAAATTTAGGGATACAATCTGTACCTAATCAAGATTATGAAAACATTGTTTTTCCTGTAGGTGTCAATGCAACAATAAATACAGAGATTACTTTTAGTGCAGAATCGGTTAATATTCCAACTGGATTGAATGTTATTTTAGAAGACAGAACAACAGGAACCTACACAATCTTAGATTCATCAAACAATCAATATAGCGTAATACTAGATCAAGACACTTCAGGTATTGGGCGCTTTTACATCCATGTAAACACAATGAGTGTGTTATCTGTGGAAGATTTTATGTCAGAGAATATTAGTCTGTATACAACATCAGTAAGAAATTTAAGAGTTACAGGGGTAGAAAGCGGAGAAGTTTCTATAAAAGTGTTTTCTATTATTGGGAAACAAGTAATGCAAGGAGTTTTTCAAGGAAATATGGTAAATGATGTACAGCTTCCTCCTGCTTTAAAAGCAGGAATCTATATCGTAAACCTTAACACTGAGAAAGGAAATATACAAAAGAAAATCATTTTAGAATAACACAACCTAAAAATAGAATTATGAGTAACAAAGTAATTAAGAAAGAACAAGAGATTACACGTAAAGAAGCATTGGGAAAAATTGGAAACTATGGAAAATACGCAGCTTTAACAGCTATAGGAACTTATATTATGCTTAGCCCTAAAAAGGCGCAAGCAGCAAGTCCAGAAGCCCCTGGAGGAGGGTTTTAAAAAATATTTTTTCAAACATTTTAATTATGACACATCAAGATTTTAATAACATTTATTACACATTTACAAAGAATGAAAAAGGAATTAAGCCACATGATAGAATTACAACTACTGGGTTTGAACTTAAAGAGTTTATAGAATTTGCAGTTAATAAATTAAATCGCAGAGAGGACCAAGCAAAGTTCAATTTTTAAAAAAAAGAAATACATTATTAACTATGGAAATTTGAAAAGAGAACTATGTACTCCCTCCATTGTGTACATAGCTATTAAGTCTAAATTGATAGAGGGGTTTATAATTTTAATTTAGTAGTTAGGGAAGACGATGCTAATTGACTTCCCTATTTCTCATTCTTTTTAGGCTCTCTTTTGGCATCCTTTAATGATTGCATAAGCATCCATTCAATCTGACCATTGGTAGACCGAAATTCGTCTGATGCCCATTTTTCAATGGCTTTCATCATGTCTTCATTCATCCGTAAAGCAAAAGCTTTCTTTTTTGCATAAGTTATTTATTTACGAACTGAGTGATTGTTTTTACAAGTTCTGACGATAGCTTATAATCTGGCGAATAGTATGAGCTCATATTATCTGAATCTTTCTCTATATGTTTTAGAACATGATTCATATTCTCAATAATTTTCAATTCCGACTTCTTATTTGCGCTATTTAATGCTTTGGCATCTTCGACAGAAACTTGAATGTCTTTGGTTCCATTTATAATCAACATTGGAATCTTTAATCTGCTGATCTCTTTGGTTGGATTGTAAGACATCCAGTTTTTTAAGAATGGATAGTTTGGTTTTGAAAAGATGCTTGCTAACATCGGATTTACTTCTTTGATATCTCCTGTCTCTTTTAATTCTTTAAAGTGATTTTCTGTTGTTTTACCCAGTTCGGCACTTTGAGTTGAAATCTGCTTAACAATAGTTTCATTAATAGATTCTGAAGGCCCAGCTAAGGAAATATATTTATGAACCCCTTCTGAAGCCAACATTGCAATTAAAGAACCTTGACTGTGTCCAATTAAAATGATTTCTTCAAATTGCTTTTCTTTTTTTAAATGATCAATTACTTTTTTTGCATCCATTACAAAGTCATCTAAAATAACATTTTTCAAAAAAGCTGCGTTTTTTGGATTTGATGTGCGCTTGTCGTAACTAAAGAATGCAATGTTGTTTTTATTCATTTCATCTCGAAACTGCTTGATATAATTAGCTCTTACATTAACACCTTTCTGGTTTCCATTTCTGTCTACATTACCAGAACCATGAATCCAAATAATTAACTTTTTACTAGTCTTGGTGTAGGTAAGTGTTCCAGGTAACTCAATTTTTTCATTTTTGATTAAAAGGTCTTTCTCTATAATTTTTTGACTAAAAACATAGCTGGTGACTAGGACTGTTATAAATATGAAGAATTTAATTTTCATGATGTACTGTTTTATGACGATAGGTTTCCAAGACCTTTTTAGCATCTACTTCTTTGTGGGTTCCTATTAATAGTTTTTTAGTATTGGTTAGTTTTAACTGTATCCCAATATTCCCACTTGTGTTAATTGCTTTTCCTTTTAATCCCCATCCACCATATTCGGAAATAGCATTGTACTTTCTTATGTAGACAGATTGTATGTCAGACCAAAGTATTGTTTTTAAAGAGCGATGGAAAGGGAAAAATCGATAGTGAATCCCTTTTTCATCAATTCTTGTTGTTAATTTAAAGAAGAAAATAGGGGTGATAACTAAAAGTATTAACCCTACAGTTGATAAGAATTCAGCGGTAGTCATAGAGGAGTTTTCTTCCGAATACTCTTTGATAACCATTCCAATTAGAGCAAGAATACTTACAGTTAATACCGCGGTAAGCCATGTTCGAGTGAATCGTTGTTCTTCTTTAAATATTCTCACGTTATCTGTTTTTATCTCTTTCGAAAACTATTCTAGTTGTATTTTCAGCGATATGTTTTACTGTCCACCCTGTTTTAGCATGTTGGTTTAGAGTATCTTCTAGGCGTTCGTTGTTTTTAGAGAGCCCTTGTTTCCATGTAATTACTTTATATTCTTTCATTTATCTATTTTTATCTTTTTCTAAAACAGCATATACAGCTCCGCTTGTATTTGCATATACGTTAATTACGCTCCAGCCTTGTTTGGCATGTGCATTGATTTCATCTTCAAACTTATTTTGACTATTAGACCAACTCATTTTTTGTTTTAAAAATTTATATTCTTTCATCTCTATTTCTCTTTATTTCCCCCTGTTTTCTTTTAGGACTTAATAAGCCAATTGCGACACCAATTGATACACCAGCTCCAGTTCCAATAGAAATACCAATTGCAGGGTTTTCAAAAACGATGACAAATGGTATGATTAAACTTGTACCCAACAGTAAGGCCAATAACTAAACCTAATAATTGCCTTTGATTCATTTTTCTCCTTTTTTCTTTTGTTGCTGAGTAAGGACCAGTCCTAAGACATATCCAACTCCTGCACCTATTGGTAAACCTAATCCAGTGCTATTAAAAATAATTCCGATACCGGCTCCAAATATCAACCCTAAGATTGCGCTATTGTTTTTCATACTTTTAAAATAATAAAACTCCAATGGTTAATAATACAATGCATGCAATAAGTACAATTAGTAATGTTCTTTTATTTGATATTTGAATACCTAACATTTTAATGTTCTTTTTTCTTTTGCTGTTTTAAAATAGCTCCTATTGTTATGCCTAATGCTGTCCCTATAGAGATCCCTAATGAAATTCCTATAGCGATATTATCAAATATGACTCCCATAACAACTCCAAGAGAGGAGCCTAACGAAGTGCCAAGAGCAATGCCCATAATAAGTGGATCAGTAATTTCTTTTTTCATGGCTTAATGATTTAATGTTCCTGTGTTTAATACCGGAGAAACTTCCTTGTCTCCACATAAGATTACCATTAAGTTACTTACCATGGCTGCTTTACGTTCGTCGTCTAACTCAATAATTTGTTTCTTGCTTAATTCTTCTAAGGCCATTTCCACCATACTTACGGCTCCTTCAACAATTTTGTGTCTAGCCGCTACAATTGCTGTTGCTTGTTGGCGTTTTAGCATGGCATTGGCAATTTCTTGCGCATAGGCTAAATAACCAATTCTAGCTTCTAAAACTTCAATTCCAGCAATAGACAAACGTTCTTCCAATTCTTTTTCTAAGGCTTCACTTACTTCGTTTACGCTAGAACGTAATGTAATATCTTCTTCATGTCCTTCATCAGCAAAATTATCGTAAGGATACATACTTGCTAATTTTCGTACTGCTGCATCTGTTTGTACTCGTACAAAGTTTTCATAATTGTCTACATCAAAAGCAGCTTTGAATGTGTTGGTTACTCTCCATACTAAAATGGTGCTAATCATTACGGGGTTTCCTAATTTATCATTTACTTTTAAACGCTCACTATCAAAGTTACTAGCTCGTAAAGAAATTTTCTTCTTAGAAAAGAAAGGATTCGCCCAATACAAACCATTATTTTTAATAGTACCTACGTATTTTCCAAAGAGTAAAATAACTTTAGAAGTATTTGGATTCACCAAAATAAAACCGAAAAAACCAATCAGCCCAAAAAAAGTTGCGAAGAGGTATACTGGGTTTTCTTGTCGAATTGTAATAGCGATACCTCCAAAAAATAAGATAAACGTTACAAGTAACATTAGGTATCCGTTTGTGGGTTTGATAATTTTTTCTGTGTCCATATGATTAATTTTATTATGATATTAAAATGATATCACAAAGATATGATTTTTTTTGACATTTCCAAATTATTTTAAAAGAACGGAAAAAGTGCTATCTTTAAAGTTATGAGCAAAAAAAAGAAGAAAGAAAATTATAATGATTGGAAGGAGCATATAAAGAAAACTACTGAAATAAGAATTTATTCAGCAAAAAGACTGGATTTATTAACGATATCAATCAGTGCAGGAGGGTTGTATATCTTATTTGAAATGTTAAGAGAATTTAAGTTCGCTAAATGTTTAGCATTAGAATATCCTGTACTATTGTTTTTGTCTGGTTTACTTTTTACACTATCAATTTTATTCAATTTTATATCTCAAATTGCGGCATATAATGCCCATAAACATGAAGAAAGGTTTGCAAGAAAAGAAATAGATAAAATTTCAGGGACTACATTTGATGAAGAACAACAACAAAAAGATAATAAAAAGGTAGCGCAATTTAATTCATTAAATACATGGTTAAATTACAGTTCAATAATTGCCATGACTTTAGGGTTAGTCTTTTTAATTATCAGTGACTATTACATGATTTTTAAATGAATTCATTTAAACGAGTTCAAGATAAACAGGAAGACTTAAGGTCTCACATCTCCAATTCCAGCAGCATCGCCGCCATTGTCTAAGTTGTCGTTTTGTTGTTCAGTTAATTCTTCACCACCAGGGTGTTTTATTTTTTCAGTTTTCATCAGATAAATTTTAGATACTCTTGTAAAAATATAAAAAATATGGAATTAATCAAAACGATATTTTTTAACTTAGCAGAAATTGAAAAATAAAAGACTGAATACTATAAATATCTAAACCCCAGTATTTCCTGAAGAACTTCTAAGACTTGTATTTTTTTATACGACTAAGTCAGGTAGTAATACCTGTTTTTTTGAGTTTTACCTGAACATTATAAAAGGGAACCTTTTTTTTTATAAATTCATCTTTAGAAGAATTTAATAATTATAAATTTTCAGACTATGTATTTTTTAACTTAGCAAAAACTGAAAAACAAAAAGCCAAACATTATGAAATTAAAAAT
>JAESUF010000209.1 GCA_016763215.1 Flavobacteriaceae bacterium | reverse complement strand
TTCCAAAGAAAGGAACCTATATTCATGCAAATTTGCCCATTCTAAAACAACAAGAATTTTTAGATGATAACCAACAAAAATCGAATAAAAAAACTAATTTCGATTTCGAGAAAAATGAATTATTAGAACGGAAAACATTTGTTAGAGATGAGAATTGGACCGTTTTAGATGATGGAACTTCTGATGTTCGATTGACTCCTTTGGAAGAAATTGCTAGGACATATCGACGGATAACCACAAAGAAAAATAGTATAGAAGCATTAACCTATGGTTCTACCTATGGAAATTTGAAATTGCGAAAAACCTTGTCTGATTATTTGAATAAGACACGTGGACTGCATATTGATGAAGATTCAATTTTGATTACAAGGGGGAGTCAAATGGGAATCTTTTTAGCGGCTAGGCTATTGCTGAAACCAAATGATTATGTGATTGTTGGGGAGACAAATTATATTGCTGCAGATGTTACTTTCAAGGAACAAAAAGCAAATTTATTGCAGGTTCCCGTAGATGAAAACGGATTGGTTGTTTCTAAAATAGAGGCACTGTGTAAACAACATAAGATTACTGCTGTGTACGTTACGTCTCATCATCATCATCCAACAACGGTTACGTTATCTGCAGAAAGAAGAATTCATTTGTTGAATTTGTCTAAAGAGTATCGTTTTGCAATTATTGAAGACGATTATGATTACGATTTTAATTATAATCATGCACCAATTTTACCTTTGGCAAGTCATGATACTCATGGGAATGTGATTTATATTGGATCTGTTTGTAAAACAGTTGCTCCAGTTTTTAGAGTAGGGTACTTAATTGCTCCTAAAGAGTTTGTTGATGAAGCCGCAAAAGCAAGACGATATATAGATAGACAAGGTGATGCTTTGTTAGAACTAACATTTGCTGATTTTATTCAAAGTGGTGATTTGGATCGTCACATAAAAAAGATTTTAAAAGCCTACAAAGTAAGACGCGATTTATTTTGCAGTTTGTTAAAAGAAGAATTGAATGATTATTTTTCATTCAAAACCCCAAAAGGAGGGATGGCGGTTTGGGCTACTTTAAACAAAAAGTACTCCTGGGATGCAGTAACTGAAGCTGCAAGAAATTATAAATTAGAGATAGGGGATTGGAGGCGTTATGATGTTCACGAAATTGGTCATAATTCGATACGTATGGGGTTTGCAAGTAAAAATGAAGAAGAGATTGTGAGTTTGATCGAGAAGTTAAAACTGACTTTTAATGAAATAGCGTAAACTATCATTCTCGCGTAAGTGCGAACCTATTGAGGTATTTGTATTTGGATTTGGATTCCCATTTTCATGGGAATGACAAAAGGGGAACTTTCAGTTAGGAAATATTTTCAAAAACCTTTTCGGTAACTCACTTTTTACAATCAACTTTTCTTTGGTAAAAGGATGTATAAAAGAGAGTATTGATGCATGGAGGTAGAGTCCTTTCCCTTTTAAGATAAGGTCTTTCATTCCATAGTCTTGATCTCCTAAAATCGGATTTCCGATACCAGAGAGGTGTTTTCGTAATTGATGTCTTCTGCCAGTTTTTGGAGTAAGTTCAACTACGTTTAATTGCTCAAAACGTATAGATGGAACTGAGGCAAGTACCTTATAGAAAGATTCAGAAGACTTTTCATCAACAGGTAGGCTAATGATTCCTTCTACATCCATTTTCCCAATGGCAATGGCATGATAGGTTTTCTGAATCTCTTTATCTTCAAATAGTTTATTTAATGCTAGAATACTTGAACTTGTTTTGCCAATTAATAGCAACCCTGTTGTAGGATAATCTAATCTGTGTACGGGGCGAGGACGAACAGCATCCGATAATGAACTCTTTTGTAAGTTCTGCATCAAAGCATTGTCGATGGTTTTGAATTTATTTCCACTCACTAAAATACCTGCAGGTTTGTAAATAACGGCTAAATAATCGTCTTCATAAACAACCGCTAACTTTAGAATCAATTTTGGTTGAGTTTTTCCTTCGTCAGAATCTAAAAGTGCAATCTTTTCACCTCCAACAATCATTTTCGCAGTAGTTGTTGGTAAATCATTGACGAAGATCAATTCTTTTTTGATTGCTTTTTTGATTGCTGATTTGGTGGCTACAGTTTTAAAAATACCCACAGCATATTCTTGAATCCGTATGGACGTTTTTTGAATAGGAACAATATGAGTTTCTAAAACTTTCAAGTGGCTAATCTAATCAATTGTCATTGCGAGGACAAAAGAACGAAGCAATCTTAATAATCAGATTCCTTCACTTTGTTCGGAATGACATTTTGTTTAACAAAAAACGGATTACTGAACCTTAGTTCAATAATCCGTTAGAATGATATTTTTTACAATTTAGTTATCGTTTTCATACCCTTTTGCTCTTTTAGAACGGATAGGTGCTTTTGGCTCTGGCTTCAATTTGAATTCATTTCCTTTCAATAATCGTAAGGCTTCTTTTACTGCTGCTTGTAGTTGAGGATCATTTCCTTGTAAAACTTTCTTAGGGTCTTGAATTACCTCAATGTCTGGTGCAATACCTTTGCCTTCTATTGCCCACTTTCCATCAACATCATAGAACCCACCACGTGGAGCAACCATACGACCACCGTCTATAAAACTAGGCGTATCCCAAGTTCCAACCAATCCTCCCCAGGTTCTAGTTCCAACCAAAGGACCAATATTTTTCATTTTAAACATATAAGGCAATAGATCTCCTCCAGAACCTGCGCGTTCGTTTATGATCATTACTTTAGGTCCCCAAATTCCAGCCATAGGTGTTGTCCAAGGTCTGCGGTCATTGGCCTTACTATTAAAGTACCCAAAGAGCTCTCTAGACATAATGTCAATCATATAATCAGCAGCAGATCCACCACCATTGTTACGTTCATCGACAACGACACCTTTTTTGTCTTGTTGTGAAAAATAGTAACGGTTAAAGGATGTAAATCCACCACCACCAGTATTGGGAACATAAACATAGGCTAACTTCCCATTCGAAAGCTTGTCTACTTTTCTGCGATTTCCTTCTACCCAATCGATGGTTCTTAATTGTCGTTCGCTAAATGCTGGCTTTACTAAAATAGATCTAGCACCAGTTGAGGTAGGCTTCGAATTTACTTTGATGTATATTTCTCTTCCCCCAGTTTGCTCTAGCAAATGATAGGGATTCATTTTAGAAGTTAAAGCAACACCATTAATTTCTAGTAGATAGTCTCCAGTATTGACATTGATTCCAGGCAATCCTAAAGGAGCATTGATATTCGGATTCCAACGTTCTCCTTTATAGATTTTAGCAAAACGGAATAATCCTTTGTCCTTTTCAAAATCAGCACCTAAAAGTCCAACCGGAACTCTATTAATACTTGGCATGTCACCACCTGAAACATAGGAATGTCCAATTGCAACTTCACCACTCATAATATCTATAA
>JAESUF010000208.1 GCA_016763215.1 Flavobacteriaceae bacterium | reverse complement strand
TTTATTATCGGAAACCTCATTTTGTATACGAACATCTGATAAAGTAGTTGCTCCATTTGCATCAAAAACATTGATGTTATTTGTTGAAGTACTACCATTGTCTGAATCTCTTAGGAAAATCGATCCAACAATTGAGCTCTCCTTGGTAAGATAAACCTCTAACCCTAAATTACCATTAAACCCTTTATTTTCTCTTTGAAACTCTCTATCCTCAATTCTAGAACTTTGTAAGATACCGTTAGAGAAACTACTTAAATCGGTTAATGATTTCCCTGGTCCTGTTCTGTAATTATATCCGAAATTTGTAAAAAGATTTACTTTTTTTCCTCTTAGATTTAAGTTGGTCGAGAAACGATATTGTTCTGGATCTCCTACAGTAGCATTTACTGAACCATTTAAGCCTGTTATTTTTCCTTTTCTTAATATAATGTTTAGGATACCTGCAGTACCTTCAGCTCCATATCTGGCAGAAGGAGAGGTAATCACTTCAACTCGTTCGATAGCATCGGCAGGTAATTGTCGTAAAGCATCGGTTCCACTCAAACCTACCAAAGCAGAAGGTTTTCCATCAATTAAAATACGAACATTTTCACTTCCACGTAAACTAACATTTCCTTCTACATCTACACTTACTGAAGGAACATTGTCCAATACATCAGAAGCTGTACCTCCTTTTACAGTCATGTCTTTACCAACATGGTAAATTCGCTTATCTAAACGAATCTCTACTGTAGATTTTTCTGCGATAATACTAATCTCATCCATTCGTTCAGAGTCTTCCTTTAACTTTATAGTTCCAAAACTCATTGATTTGTTAATCAATCTATTAGAAATAGTGATGGTTTTGAAAGAAATAAACTCAAAGCTTATATCATAAGTCCCTGTTGGAGTTTGAATGTTGAAATTTCCTTTCTCGTCAGTAATTCCACCGCTAATTTTTTTAGTTTTTACGTCTTTTAAAATAACAGTAGCATACTCAAGAAGCTCATTTGTTTTGGCATCTACAATTTTTCCAGAGATGGTTACTTGTTTCTTAGAAACTGTCGCCTGAGGAGAAGTTGGGCTTTGTGCAAAAAGACTAGAAATAGTCAATATTGAAAGCGCAAAAAATACAATGGTTTTTTTCATTATTAATCGTTCGTTTTTCACTTCGACTGCAAATGTGCCACTAAGTTTAACTGAAGCTTGTTAATGTTGTGTTAAACAAAAAAAGAGCCTTCTTAAACTAAACAATATCAAAGAATTTGTTTAATATTCTGTGGAGGTCTGCCCACCATTGCTTTTCCATTAGCAACCACTATAGGTCTTTCTATTAACTTTGGGTTTTCTATCATTGCAGTAATGATATCTGTATCTGACAAGTTTTTGCCTTTATAAGATTCTTTCCAGATAGCTTCGTTTTTGCGAATTAAATCGATTGGATTGATTTTTAATAGCTCAATTACTGACTTTAATTCCTCCAAAGTAGGAACATCTTTTAAGTACTCTATTATTTCAAATTCTTGACCAGATTCTTTTAAAATTTCTAAACCTTCTCTGGACTTTGAGCAGCGTGGATTGTGGTATATTCTTATCATTGTTTGTTGTTAGTTGTTAGTTTTGCATTTTATATTCTTCAATTTGATATTTTACATTTATAAGCCATCGTTGTTTTAGTTTGAAAAATGGAAAATCAAAAGTTAAAACCGAAAAATTTAAAATGTAAAAGGTGGAAAAGAGTATCTTTTGTATTAAAGAGGTCTAACTATTTTCTTTTTTCTGTCCATTTAACATTAAAAATGCTTTTAAAAACGAATTGATATTTCCATCCATTACAGCATCTACATTTCCAGTTTCATGTGCCGTTCTCACATCCTTTACTAATTTGTAGGGATGCATTACATAGTTGCGAATCTGACTTCCCCATTCATTTTTCATTTTCCCGGCTTCAATTTCACTTCTTGCTTCTTGTTGTTTTTGTAATTCAATTTCATACAACTGCGACTTTAGCATTTTTAAGGCTGTAGCTCTGTTGTCGTGCTGAGAACGTGAGTTAGAACAAGAAATCTGAATTCCAGAGGGTTTGTGCGTCAATTGGACTTTGGTTTCAACCTTATTAACGTTCTGACCACCTGCACCACTAGAGCGTGCTGTCGTTATTTCAATATCTGCTGGGTTAATTTCTATTTCAATAGAATCATCAGCAACAGGATATACATATACAGAAGCAAAGGAAGTATGTCTCTTAGCATTGCTATCAAAAGGTGAAATACGAACCAATCTATGAACCCCATTTTCTCCTTTTAACCACCCAAAAGCATAATCACCATCCACCTCTACAGTGACTGTTTTAATTCCGGCAGAATCACCAACTTGGTAATTCAATGTTTTTAATTTAAAACCTTGTTTATCTGACCACATTGAATACATCCTGAACAGCATTTCTGCCCAGTCACAACTTTCTGTGCCTCCAGCTCCGGCTGTTATTTGAATTACAGCGCTTAAACTGTCCCCTTCTTCAGAAAGCATGTTTTTAAATTCGACGTCTTCTATAAAAGAAATTGCTTTTTTGTAGTGTTGTTCTACTTCTGATTCTTCAACTTCATCTTCTTTGTAAAAGTCATAAAGTACCTGTAAATCTTCATCAAAAGAAACAGCGGCTTTGTAATCTTCAACCCATTTCTTCTTGAACCGTAGAGATTTTATTAAAATTTCAGCTTCTTTAGGATTGTTCCAAAAATCAGGATTTGCAGTTTTCTCTTCTTCATTAGAAATTTCAATCATTTTTTTATCAATGTCTAAATATCCTTTAAGTTTAGAAACTCTGTTTGAAATATCTTTAAGTTGTTCTTGTGTTATCATAGTTTCAGCAAAAATAACTTAAAAAAGTGAAAAATGACTTTCACTTAAAAGAAGTTAAAAACACTTTTATCAAACTTGTTAATTTTTAATGTGTTCTTTATTTTACTTAATTGATAAATAATTAAAATTTATAATTATTTTTATCAACTAACAACAACTAAAAATGAAAACTAGAAGAGATTTTGTTAAAAAGACAGTGATACTTGGTGCAGGTATAGCATTAGCGCCTAACTTGTCTTTTATTTCTCCAAGCAGCAAAAAGGAAAAACTAAATGTTGCCCTTATAGGTGTAGGATTACGCGGAACAAATCACCTTAATAATTTGTTGCAGCGTACGGATGTGACAATTAGTGCAATTTGTGATATAGATCCAAAACGTATTGAATTGTGTTTATCGCATATTAAGAAAGCGAAGTTCCCAAAACCAAAAACATTTGGAAAAGATACACTTGATTATAGAAACCTTCTTGAGGAAAAATCAATTGACGCAGTAATTATATCTACACCATGGTTATGGCATACACGTATGGCTAAAGATACCATGAAGGCAGGTAAGTATACTGGACTTGAAGTTTCTGCAGCAAATACAATGGAAGAGTGTTGGGATTTGGTAAATACTCATGAAGAAACGGGGACGCATTTAATGATTCTTGAAAATGTAAATTATCGCCGTGATATTATGGCTGTATTGAATATGGTTCGACAAAATATGTTTGGAGAATTACTTCATTTCCGATGTGGATATCAGCATGATTTACGATTTGTGAAATTTAATGACGGTGTTACTGCTTATGGGAAAGGAGTCGAGTTTGGAGAGAAAGGAATTTCAGAATCTAAATGGCGGACTCAACATTCATTACTTCGTAATGGAGATGTTTACCCTACACATGGAGTTGGCCCAATAGCAACGATGTGTAATGTTAATAGAGGGAATCGTTTTGTCTCTATGACTTCTCACGCAACAAAAGCAGTTGGCTTACATAAATATATTGTAGACAATGGAGGAAAGGATCATCCGAATGCAAAATTAAAATTTAAACAAGGGGATATCATTACTTCTACTATTGAAACAGCAAATGGAGAGACCATTATTGTAACACATGATTGTAATTCACCTCGGCCTTATTCACTTGGGTTTCGTGTTCAAGGTAGTGAAGGTTTATGGGAAGTTGATGGTAGTAGAATGTATATTGATGGAAAATCGAAACCACATCGTTGGGATGAAGCAAAGCCATGGCTTGAAAAATACGATCACCCATTATGGAAAAAGTATGGAGAGTATGCGCAAGGTTCTGGGCATGGCGGAATGGACTTTTTTGTTATAAACAGCTTTATAGAATCTGCTAAACGCAATATCGCTCCGCCGCTAGATGCATATGATGCAGCTGCCTGGAGTGCAATTACACCGCTGTCAGAAGCATCGATTGAAAATAATGGGGCTCCGCAAGATTTCCCAGATTTTACAAGAGGTTTGTGGGTAACACGTAAGCCGTACGATTGGATTAAAGACACCTATTAACGATGAGTCTAGTTACTGAAATTAGTAGTAAAGCTCCCGGAAGAATCTGTCTTTTTGGGGATCATCAAGATTATTTAGGACTCCCAATTATTGCATGTGCAATTAACCGATTTGTTGAGATTCAGGCTGTACAAAATGACTCAGAAGAGTTCCATTTAAAAATGCCAGACATAAAAACTTCAAGAAGGTTTCATATGCATGAAAGTTTCGACCATTTGGAAAAAGGAGACCATATTGCATCTGTAGTTCGTGTGGTGAAACGTTATGGATGTGTCCTTAATAAAGGATATACAGTCACTATAAAAGGGGAGGTTCCAATAAATGCGGGACTTTCTAGTTCTTCTGCTGTTGTAGTTGCTTGGACCCGTTTTTTGTTAGCTGCTTTTGGGTGTACTCATGAAATAACAGATCAACTGGTTGCTCAAATTTCATATGAGGCTGAGGTAATTGAACACAATTCTCCAGGAGGAAGAATGGATCAATATGCGATTGCCATTGGAGGCATTATATTTTTACAGACCGATGATTCTGCAATTTATAAAAAGATAGAAAGTCCACTAGAAGGACTTATTATTGGGGAATCTGGAATTCCAAAAAATACTGTTGGATTATTGGGTGATTTAAAAGAGAAAGCACTTCGTTCTATTGAAGTTGTTGAAAATTATGATTCGAATTTTAATTTGCATTCAGCAACACTTACTGACATAGAAAAATATTCAGACATTCTTTCAGAAGAATTAAAACCCTTCTTTTATTCATCCATTAAAAATCACGTGATTACTCAGGAAGCATTTATAGCTTTGAATGAAAAAGTGTTGGATTATCAGAAAATAGGAGAATTGATGAACGAACATCACTCAGTATTAAAAAATATTTTAAAAATAACAACACCTAAAATTGATAACATGATTGATGCTGCTCTTAAAGCAGGAGCGTATGGAGCAAAAATTGTTGGT
>JAESUF010000207.1 GCA_016763215.1 Flavobacteriaceae bacterium | reverse complement strand
TTGTTATTCTATCTTGTTTTGGATATGTATACTACCTATTAGATGAGCCCTTTTTTGTAGTGATATGCTTAGGAATGGTAGGTGCGTTAATCGCTTTTTTACGCCTTAATTTTTCAACAAAGAAGAAGATTTTTATGGGAGATACAGGATCTCTCATTCTTGGTTTTACGATTGCAGTAATGTCTGTTAAGTTTTTATCACTAGGAGCTCAAGATTATGAAACAATTTCGGTTGTACCTCATCATTCAATTTTTATAGTTATAGCCATCTTAGTTTTTCCATTTTTTGATATGACTAGAGTATTTATCTTAAGAATATTGAATAAGAGAAATCCATTTTTGGCAGATAACAATCACACCCATCATATTCTTTTAAACCTTGGGAATTCTCATATAAAGTCAAGTGTTTTAATTGTCTTATTTAGTATTATAATTACAATTATTCTTTTTATAGCATCAGCAAAAATTTATAATTCTCGGTTATTGCTAGGAGTATATATAACAATGTTTTTATTGTTTTATGTTGTTTTTGTGAAATTTGCTTCAAAAAAGAATTTACAATGATTTCATCTTTTAGAATAATAATCTCATGAACATACTTATCCTTGGATCTGGAGGCAGAGAGCATGCTTTCACTCAAAAATTAATTCAAAGTAAGAGAATAGAGAAAATATATGTTGCTCCAGGAAATGCTGGGACTCATGAAATTGCGATAAATATTACTATTTCGCCAACAGATTTTAATGCTGTTAAACAAGCGGTGTTGACCCATCAAATTAATATGGTTGTTGTTGGACCTGAAGCACCCTTAGTAGAGGGAATACACGATTTTTTCTTGAATGATGATGCTCTTAAAAAAATCCCAGTGATTGGTCCTAAAAAGGATGGAGCATTGTTAGAAGGAAGTAAAGATTTTTCAAAGGAATTTATGATGAAGCATGGAGTTCCTACGGCACAATATAAATCTTTTACGAAGGATACATTAGCTCAAGGGAAGGTGTTTCTAGAAGCATTAAACCCTCCATATGTTTTGAAAGCAGATGGTTTAGCAGCAGGGAAAGGAGTTCTTATTTTAGATTCTTTAGAAGAAGCAAAAACCGAATTGGAAGAGATGTTATCGAATCAAAAGTTTGGAGAGGCTTCCTCTAAAGTAGTTATTGAAGAATTTTTGGATGGAATTGAATTGTCTGTTTTTGTATTAACAGATGGAATTAACTATAAAATATTACCCTCAGCAAAAGATTATAAAAGAATTGGTGAAGGAGACAGAGGGTTAAATACCGGAGGTATGGGAGCAATTTCTCCAGTACCTTTTGCAGATGAAGTTTTTCTTCAGAAGGTAGAAGAAAGAGTTGTGAAGCCTACAGTGGATGGTTTGCAAAAAGATGGAATTGACTACCGTGGATTTATTTTCATTGGATTGATGAATATAAAAGGAGATCCATTTGTAATTGAGTACAATGTAAGAATGGGAGATCCTGAAACGGAGGTGGTTTTACCAAGAATAGAATCCGATTTATTGGAATTGTTTGAAGGAGTAGCCAATCAAACCTTGAATGAAAAAAAGTTTTCAGTGACCAAACAAACCGCAACTACAGTGATGCTAGTTTCTGGGGGCTATCCAGAATCATATGAGAAAGGGAAATCAATCTCTGGTATTAAAGAGGTGGAGGACTCAATTGTTTTCCATGCAGGAACTACCTTAAAGGATGGAGAAGTTGTAACAAGCGGAGGTAGAGTGATGGCTATTACTTCTTTTGGAGATTCTATTCAAGAAGCATTAGATAAAACATATAAAAGTATTGATAAAATTCATTTTGAAAAGATGAACTACAGAAAAGATATTGGGTTTGATTTAGTATAATGAAATGAAAAAAATAATTGTAGCGCCGTTAAATTGGGGATTAGGACATGCCTCACGTTGCGTTCCGATTATTATAGCATTGTTAAAAAGAGAATATACACCTGTTCTTGCTAGTGATGGAAATACATTAAAACTCTTAAAAAAAGAATTTCCAAACTTAGAAACCTTAGACCTTCCTTCGTATCATATTTCCTATGGGAAAAATTTAAAGAGGAGTCTTTTTTTTAAAACATTCTCAATTTTAAAAGCGGTTAAAAAAGAAAAAAATATTTTAGATAGATACTTGAATCAAAATTCTGATGTTGTTGGAATTATTTCAGACAATCGATTTGGGATCTATTCAAAAAAAATTCCTTCAGTATACATAACACACCAAATTAATGTATTGTCGGGTATTTTTACACCACTTACAAACTTCTTTCACCAAAGGGTGATTAAAAAATTTAATGAATGTTGGATTCCAGATAATGAAGGTTCTGAGTTCTCTGGGAAGTTGTCAATGTCAAAGAAAAGATTGCGACAGAAATACATTGGTGTTTTGAGTAGGTTAAAATACAGGAGCCTTGAGTTAGATGTTGATATACTTATTGTGCTTTCTGGTCCGGAACCTAACAGAGCGCAATTAGAAGAAAAACTAAAGCAATTATTTAAAGAGACTTCAAAAAAAACATGGCTAATCCGAGGGGTGGTAGAAGAGGAGCAAGTGATTGAAGAATATGGAAATCTCAAAATCTATAATTTTATGCAATCTGAAGAGCTAGAAACAGCATTAAATAGTTCAAAATTTGTTATTTGTAGATCAGGATATTCTTCAGTAATGGATTTAATCTCTTTGAATAAAAAAGCGCTGCTGATTCCGACTAAAGGTCAAAATGAACAAGAATATTTGGCTAATTATTTACAGGATAAAGGTTGTTTTAGATGTATAAAGGAAGAGGATCTTAACAAGAAGGTTTTAAAATTATTGGATTACAATTTCGAAATTAAATATGAAAAAAGAAATCTAAACCCTAAGTTGTTTGACCTTTTTTCAGTGTAAATGAAAACTCAGAACCTTTTCCAAAAGAACTTTTGAGAAGGATGGTTTCATTATGTGCTTCAATAATGTGTTTTACAATGGATAACCCAAGTCCAGAGCCGCCTTGCTCTCTAGACCTACTCTGATCTACTCTGTAGAAACGTTCGAAAAGTCGAGACAAATGCTCTTGTTTAATTCCTTCCCCATTATCGGAAACTTTTACGATAAACTTTTCTTCATTATATGAATCAATCCCCACAGTTGTAACTCCGTTTACCCTACCGTATTTAATTGAATTTACAACAAGGTTAATAAGTACTTGCTCTATACGCTCAATATCTCCACGAACAAAAAATGGAAATTCATACATTCGATCAAACTTTAGTGTAATGTTTTTCTTCTTTGCTCGCATTTCGAATAAATCAAAAACATTTTGAACAAGCTCTAAAATATTATAAACCTCAATGTTCATTTTTAACCCTTCAGTTTCTAATTTAGCAATCATGTCTAAATCTTTCACAATTGCAGTTAAGCGCTCTACACCTTTACTTGCTCTATCTAGATATTTAGTTCGAATGACTTCATCTTCTACTGCCCCTTCAATTAATGTTAATATATACCCTTGAACAGTAAACAAAGGTGTTTTTAGTTCATGAGCAACATTCCCTAAGAAATCTCTTCGAAAAGAATCTCTCTCGGTTAAATTTTGAATTTCAATTCGTTTCCCTTCCACGTAATCTTGTACACTTTTAGAAAGTGCTTCTATGTCTGTGGTGGCAGATTTTCTTTCAAAATCATTAACATCAAGAATAGAAACCTTATCGTAAATCTTTTTTATCCTGTTGTATATAAAACGTTCTGCCCGATATTGGATGATAAAAAAGGAAGTGCTAAAAATGAGTAGAATAAATATAAGTAGACCAATTAATTCTTGGCCTTTAAAAAAAAATAAATATAGAAAAGCCGCTATAAGTAATGATAAGATTGTTAAATATAGTGACGACCAAAGAGCAAAAGAGTATGTTTTTTTAAACCTCATAATAGACAAAGTTATTTATCTGCTCCATCTAATACAAATTTATAACCAACTCCTTTTACAGTTTTAAAATAGTGGTCACCAATTTTTTCTCTCAATTTTCGGATGTGGACATCTATTGTTCTTCCTCCAACAACAACTTCATTTCCCCAAACTGTATCTAGAATCGTTTCGCGTTTAAAAACTTTACCAGGCTTAGAAGTCAATAAAGAGAACAATTCAAATTCTTTTCTAGGAAGGAATATTTTTTTATCTCCTTTGAATACGACATACTCATCTCGGTTAATAATAATATCTCCAATTTTTCGAGTAGTATCAGTTGTTTCTTCCGTTTTTAACCTACGAAGCAATGATTTTACTTTACTCATTAAAACCTTTGGTTTTACAGGTTTGGTAATGTAATCATCGGCACCAGCATCAAAACCGGCAACTTGAGAATAATCTTCACCTCTGGCAGTTAAAAAAGCAATAACAATATTTTCTAATTTTTTTGTACTTCTTATCTTTTCACAAGCCTCAATACCATCCATTTCTGGCATCATAATATCTAATAAAATAAGATGAGGAATTATTTTTTTTGCAACTGCAACAGCTTCAATGCCATTTTCAGCAGTGTATACTTGATAGCCCGCATTTTTTAAATTGTAACCTACAATCTCTAAAATATCTGGCTCATCATCTACTAAAAGAATCTTAATTTCACTATTGTTCATAGTTGTTTTATAGAATTAGTCTCGTCAAAAGTAGCAATTCTAAAATGAAAAATCAGCTGCTTAACAATCATTTAACCTCGTAACGTTGCGTTAACATTGCAATAACCGAAGCATAATCTGCGAGTAACATTTTCTTTACAAAACAAGCTGACTTTTGCACTTGTAAATATTACATAGAGAAGTAATTAAATGAAAAAAATCGTATTTATTCTTGCTGTTATAGTTTGTCAATTTGCAAATGCGCAAGAAAAAGGAACAATTAAAGGGAAATTATTAGACAAAGACGCCAACAATGAACCTTTGTCTTATGCTTCAGTTGCAATTAAAGGAACTGTTATTGGTGTAGAGACGGATGATAATGGTGAATATAGCATTTCTGTAAAGCCAGGGAACTATACAGTCGTTTTTAGTTTTTTAGGGTACAAGACTCTTGAGGAAATGACAGTTATAAAAGCAGGAGGGGTAACTACCATAAATAAAACAATGAGTGCCGATGAGGGCGAGACTCTGGAGACTGTAACGATTAAGGCTACCATAAGTAAAGAAAAAGAGTCTGCACTACTTTTAGAGCAAAAGAAAGCGGTAACAATTGAACAGAAAATTGGAGTACAAGAATTAAAAAGGAAAGGAGTTAGCAATGTAACAGAAGCCTTAACAAAAACAACAGGGATTTCTAAACAAGAAAGTTCTGGAAGTATTTTTGTAAGAGGTTTAGGTGATCGTTACAATGTGACAACGTTAAACGGACTTCCATTACCATCAAATAATCCATCAAAAAAGAACATTGATTTAGGGATCTTTTCAACAGATATTATCGAATTTATTTCTATTGATAAAACATTCAATCCAAGAAATTATGGAGATTTTAGTGGAGCAAATATTAATATCTCTTCGAAAAATTACAAAGGGAAAGGGTTTATTGAAATTGGATTAAGTACAGGAGTGAATTCTGAAGCTATTTCTCAAGATAAATTTTATTTGAATGATGGGCCTAATAAATCTGGGTTTTATGATTCATCGATACCAACATTTCCTCTAAGTAATTACAATTTCACAACCAGTTGGGATAGAGTAGAAACTTCTATTCCTTTTAACGGAAGTATCTCCTTAAAAGCGGGAGATTCTTATGAATTAGGAGAAGAGACAAAATTAAGTTTGTTTGCAGTAACTTCTTTTAATAACGGTTATAAATTTAGAGAAGGTGTTGCAAGAGGGAGTGTTAATGTTTCTGGTGTAGCGAGTAGGGATTATGATTTCAAGAGTTATATCTATGAAACCAATACCACAGCAATGGGGAATGCCAGGTTGAAACATAAAGGCCACGAAATACAGTACAATGCATTGCTAATTAATACCTCTAGTCAAAAACAAGATGAGTATTTTGGAGTTATAGATATCTTTGATTATGCCCCAGAAGGAGGTGCGTTTGTTCAAAGAGCCACTTTTGATAGAACAGAATTATATGTACACCAATTATTGGGGGATCATAGAATTAGTGACTCTTTTCAATTGAGTTGGGGAGCCGCTTATAATTATGTGAAAAGTGGAACACCAAACAGAAAACAAACTATTTTAACACCAGATGATTGGGATGTACCAAACGGGCCAAAATCATTCAGACTAACATTAAATGATTCTGATAACCATAGGTTTTTCCAAGACTTAGAAGACGAAGAATTAACAGCGAATATTTCAGGAATTTACAAGTTTAATAAAAACGAAGATGACGAGTTTTTAGGGAAACTTACTATAGGGTATAGTGGAAGGTTTAAAACTGTAGATTTTGAAGCAACACAGTTTAACTTTAGAATTAATAATAGTGGAGGTACAGCAGTTGCTCAACCTTTTGTACCGAATATTTATAATCTTGATAGCTATTTTAATCAAGGAAACTTTAACTCAGGATTGTTCGGGATTAGGACATTTAGAGGTGGCTTAGGAACAAGTACAGATGTGCTAGCGCCGCAAACATACGGTGGAGAACAAAATATCCACGCCAGTTACGCAACATTAGAATATGCATTCTCTCCTAAACTTACAGCTGTATTTGGTATTAGAGGGGAGCAAATAGAACAGACGATTGTATATAATACTTCTATCAGTAGAGGGAATGCAGATTTAAATCAAATTGAAATACTCCCGTCAGTTTCTTTAAAGTATGAATTAAATGAAAAACAGAATCTAAAGTTTGCAGCGAGCAAAACATACACATTACCACAGTTCAAAGAAAGAGCCCCATTCCAGTTTGATGAATCTGCAACATTAACAACACTTGGGAATCCGGCATTGAGATCATCGACCAACTATAATTTTGATTTAAAATGGGATTTCTTTCCAAAATCTGATGAAATTATTTCTATTGGAGGTTTTGCAAGATTGATTAATGACCCTATAAACCAGGCAACAATAAACTCGGCATCCAATGATGTGAGTTGGGTGAATTCTGGAGATTTAGCAACTGCATATGGAATTGAGTTTGAAATGAGAAAAAACTTTTTTGAACAAGAAACAGAAACGGAAGAGAAAACATTAAAGACAAAGCTAACGGGAGGTATAAATATCTCATTGTTAACTACAAATCAAGACTTAAATGGTGATAAGGTGTTTAATGAAACTACAGTCAATGGTTTTCCTTTGAGTGTTGATTTTTCACAAACAAAAAGTGAATTAACAGGAGCTTCTAACCTGTTAATGAATGCAGATGTTAGTTATTTAAAAGAATACAACGGAGGCAAGAGTATTCAAGGGACTTTAACATTTAACTACTTCTCTGATAGAATATTTGCATGGGCACTGAGGGGAAAGGAAACATTATAGATTCAGGAA
>JAESUF010000206.1 GCA_016763215.1 Flavobacteriaceae bacterium | reverse complement strand
TGTTGTTGCCCCACTGCTCATATTCATTGGCGTCCTGGCCCATCTGAGCTGAGTTCCTTCTGGGATTGGCCTGTCCAAAGGAATTGGTTGGGGCCTCATAGGTATTCTTTTTCTTGAGGAAAGAGGCGCCTTGCCCCTGCCCAGCTACCTGAGGAGGATTGAGATTTTGCTCTGAGTGGCTGAATTATCTCGATCTTTACTAGGCACTGGGGGGTGAGTAGCTTTGATTGCTGCTGGCAGTATCACTTGGCTTCTTCATGGAGTCACCTCCGTATCCCTTGGTTGAGTCAGTGAGTTTAGTTGATTCCATCAATTTGGCTGACTCCAGACCCACTCCCCCTTCCTCCTCCACCAGAGACAGCCGCTCCTGTCTGTTTGCAACCAGCTTACCATCATTGCCAATATTTATCCTCAGCAAATCCATCCACTCGATCCTTTTTGTGGGGTCCTTGGTCAGCAATCTCTTCAGTAGTCTCTTCAACAACTAGCTCAATTTCTGTTGCTACTTCTTCAACAACCTGTTCTTCTATTATAACATCTACAATAACTTCTTCTAAATTGTGTTTAACAATCTTATCTTCTGCTTGTGCTTCCTTAACTTTTTTCTGAGCTTCTCTCTCTTTTTCTATGTTTTCAATTTTATCAAGAAACTCCTCTTTTGTATGCTCTGGATTAGGTGTGTTATTTATATACTCTTCCACATAGGCTAAAACAGATAACTTTTCATATACTTCGTGCGATTTCTGCTTTAAAGCAAAAACATCCTCTTTATTTTTCATCTGCAAGATACTATGAGCTAAACTAATAAGATCTGCGGTGAGTTTTTTGTGCATAAGTTGTCTCCTTTAATTAATTTTATGAAATCATTTTTTAATAAATTTGCCTACATTCACAGTGAATAAATACAAATCCTTTCAAGCCTTAAAACTACAAAATGTTTCTTGAAAATACCGTAAATCATACAGAACAATTTGGCTGGATCGAAGTAATTTGCGGCTCCATGTTTTCAGGAAAAACAGAAGAGCTAATCAGAAGGCTTAAACGAGCACAATTTGCAAAACAGCGTGTTGAAATTTTTAAACCAGCTGTTGATACTCGATATGATAATGAGATGGTTGTTTCGCACGATTCGAATGAAATACGTTCTACGCCTGTTCCATCTTCCTCAAATATTCGGCTACTTGCAAATGATGTAGAAGTTGTTGGTATTGACGAAGCTCAGTTTTTTGATGTTGAAATTGTTGCTGTTTGCAACGATCTAGCAAATAGAGGAATTCGCGTTATTGTTGCTGGATTGGACATGGATTTTAAAGGAAATCCTTTTGGTCCTATGCCTGCTTTAATGGCCACCGCTGAATATGTAACAAAGGTACATGCAGTTTGTACTAGAACTGGAAACTTAGCCAATTATAGCTTTAGAAAAGCAAAAAGTGATGACATTGTCTTTTTAGGAGAAGTTCAAGAATACGAACCGTTAAGCAGAGCCGCATATTATAAGGCTATAAAAGAACAACAAGAGCAAATTCTGAAAGAAAAAAATCCTGAACCAAAATAATCCGTCCTGAAATAAGTTAATTCAGGATAAAGAAAAATGAATAACCATGTAACTGTTTTAGAAATTGACGGAAATGCCATTGAGCATAACCTCAATTATTTCAAACAAAAACTACAACCTGAAACAAAAATCTTGGCTGTTGTAAAAGCATTTGGCTATGGAAGCGATGGTGTGCAAGTGGCTACTTTCTTACAAGACAAAGTAGATTATTTTGCTGTAGCCTATGTTCATGAGGGAATTGCTTTACGAGAAGCCAATATTGAGGCTCCAATTTTGGTGTTGCACCCGCAAGTTCAAAATTTCGAACAGCTAGTAGAGTTTCGTCTTGAACCAAGTATTTACAATCTCAAAACACTAACTGCATTTTTATCGCTTGCAGACAAACGCCAATTACTCAATTACCCAATACACTTAAAGTTTAATACGGGTCTGAATCGTTTAGGACTATGCGACAAAGACATTCCTTTAATTTTAAGTCGCATCAATGAGTCTAAGCACGTAAAAATTCAATCTATTCTTTCGCATTTAGCGGCCAGTGAAGACCCAGAAGAACACGATTTCACTATTGGTCAATTAACTAATTTCGCCGCTATTGTACAACAGATCAACAAGCATTTGGAGTATACACCCATGATTCATACATTAAACACTTCTGGGGTTGTTAATTACCCTCAAGCCCAGTTTGACATGGTAAGAATTGGAATTGGATTGTATGGTTTTGGAAATCATAAAAAGGAAACTTCTCAGTTGAAAAATGCTCATATTTTAAAATCGATCATTTCTCAGATTCACAAGATAGAACCTGGAGAAACAGTTGGATATAATAGAGCTTTTGTCACTAAAAACTCTACTAAAACTGCAACCATCCCCGTAGGTCATGCAGATGGGATTTCAAGAAGATTGGGCAACAAAAAAGGCTATGTTACTATCAATGAAAAGAAAGCTCCAATCATCGGGAACGTATGTATGGATATGATTATGGTAGACATTACTGAGATAGATTGTAAAGAAGGAGATGAGGTTTTCATCTTCAAAACTCAGGAAGATATTCTTCACATGGCTTCTGAGACAGAAACAATTCCTTACGAAGTGCTTACTGCTATTTCGCAACGTGTAAAAAGATTGCTAAAGTGTTAAAGTTTTCTTAATTTGGACACTTATTAACTAACTAAAAACGAATCAAATATGGGAATGCTTAAAGAATTCAAGGAATTCGCAATGAAAGGCAACCTAGTCGACATCGCTGTCGGTTTTGTAATGGGTGCTGCATTTAAACAAGTAGTGACTTCATTTACTGGGGGAATTGTGTCACCACTAATTGGATTGATATTTAAAACCGATCTTAAAAATTTAAAATGGATTGCTGAGGAAGGAGTCGTTGATGCCGCCGGAAAAGTAACAGGTGAAATAGCTATACTCTATGGTGCATTCATCACCAACATCATTGATTTTATTATTGTCGCTTTTGTTATGTTTATGATGATCAAAGGAATTAATGCATCCAAGAAGAAAGAAGCTCCCGCGCCACCTCCTGCACCAGCTGGACCTACGCAAGAAGAGCTATTAGCTGAAATTAGAGATTTACTATCTAAGAAATAAATATCCAAAATCTTATATAAAATAAAATCCCAAACGCTCGTTTGGGATTTTTTATTTCTGCAATTTACAGTAACTTCAAAAGTGCTACACGACCTCTATAGAGGAAACAATAAATGAATATTAGTCTTCTTTTTTTATCATTATTTCTACTTCATACTTGAGCGTTTACTCACAACAAATTTCTGATGCTAATTATACATCTAATATTCGAAAATATTTAGAAAATCCTTTTGATCAAGTTGGAGAAGGTGACATCAATTTTAATGTCGAAAAATTCATTGAACACTTGAATCATCGATTTTCTGGTAACGAATAATTTTTTAAGATTTAGACTTCTGCTCTTGCTACTATTTCAAACTCCAGTTCTTCTATCATTTTACGATCCATTTTCATAGATACAAAACTATCTTTCATCGCTTGAAGCTCGCGTAAACTATATCGTCCATATTTAGCTGGCTCTTTGATCATTCCATGTTCTTTTAAAACATCTTTCCACCAGTCATTTAAGTCGCAGTCAATCATAATCTGCATACGAAGTTCATCTGACCTATTCTCAACCTCATGCAATTTGGTTACTTCTGGCAGCCAACATTCTCCATCTTTCATTGCAATTCTCTCTCCATCAATATAAAAGTATACTTGGTCATTGGTAGATACAGGAATGTTCAATCTAACAATTCCATCTACTATACCTCTTCCTCTGTCTCTGTGCATTTCTATTTTTCCACCTGGCTTTAAGTTTTGAGTTCGATACAGGAATTTATCACATTGAAACGTATCCAAAATTTCTTGTAAATACGGACATTTCTTTAACTCTTCGCTCATATGAAATGTATGTCCTCGTTCATCCACCTTCCCTTCTCTATCTGGGGCAATTAAATGCATTCCCTCTAAAGCTTCATCTTCTATCTGAGCGGAAAGAATTGGATAAAAAGAATCTGATATAGATTCTAATTCTTTACGAATTCTTTGAGCATCAAACTGAAAGTTTAACTTAAGAGCATTTCTGGTTTTCATCACATAGAAATATTATGATCCTTTCAAATATAATATTCATTATTAAAATTGACTCATTTTGGTCAATAAACAGGTAAAAACACCTGTTTAGAAAATAACTAAATCGATACATCTGTTGAGCTTATTACAAGAATTAAAGATCATAATTTGGATACATTGGCTACCTTTGATTTTTTATCGAGAAATCATAAATGACGCACACACAAAGATTCGAAAGCAATGAGTTAATCGACAGGTTACCTCCACATTTAAAGCAGTTTATCAAGCCTCAAAACTACGAGGAATACACGCCAATAAACCAAGCTGTTTGGCGTTATGTAATGCGTAAAAATGTAGAGTACCTTTCTAAAAATGCTCACGAATCTTATCTGAATGGTTTAGAAAAAACGGGAATCAAAATTGATGAAATTTCGAGTATGTATGGCATGAATCGAATTTTGTAATCGATTGGATGGGCAGCGGTTTCTGTAGATGGTTTTATTCCTCCGAATGCTTTTATGGAGTTTCAAGCTTATAAAATATTAGTCATTGCTTCAGACATTCGTCAATTAGAAAATATTCAATACACACCCGCACCAGACATTATTCATGAAGCAGCTGGTCATGCTCCCATTATAGCCAACCCAGATTATGCCGAATACTTAAGACGTCTAGGTGAAGTTGGAGCAAAAGCAATTTTATCGAAATACGACATCGATTTATACGAAGCTGTACGGAAGCTATCCATTCTAAAGGAGGCAGAAGCTGTAGATGAAAATGAGTTAAAAAAAGCTGAGCAGGAAGTTGATAGATTGCAACAGATGGATATTGAATTATCGGAAATGGCGCAAATTAGAAACCTACAATGGTGGACAGTTGAATACGGATTAATCGGAGAATTAGAAAATCCGAAAATCTATGGAGCAGGATTGTTATCTTCTATTGGAGAAAGCAAATGGTGCATGAGTGAACAGGTAAAAAAACGCCCATATTCTATTGATGCAATTGAGCAATCTTTTGACATTACCCAACCACAGCCTCAATTGTATGTAAGTCCAGATTTCTCCTACTTATGCAAGTATTGGAAGAGTTTGCCAATCGATTAAGTTTGCGAAAAGGGGGTAGCAAAGGAGTTCAAAAACTAATCAATTCTCAAATGGTTGGAACCATTGAATTGAGTACTGGACTTCAAGTTTCTGGAAAATTTTCTAAAGTACTCTTAAATGAAGATAGAGAAGTTATCTTCTTCAAAACTGAAGGACCAACAGCATTGGCTTACAGAGAAAGAGAACTTATTGGACATGGAATTGAAACGCATAAAGATGGATTCAGTTCCCCTTTAGGAAAACTAAAAAACATCAATCTAGCAATTGAAGACATGGGGCCGGTAGATTTAAAAGCCTATAATTTTTATGACGGAAAATGGTTGTCTTTTGAATTTGAAAGCGGCATCAAAGTAAAAGGGTTAAATATTACGGGAGTTAGAAACCTGAAAGGAAAATTGATGTTGATTCAGTTGGGTGAATGTACAGTTACTTATAAAGGTGAGGTTTTATTCAAACCAGAATACGGAGTATTTGACATGGTGGTTGGCAAAAAAATCGTTTCTGCTTTTGCGGGAGCTGCCGATTATAATTCGTTTCCTAACTTATACAACGTCTCTAAAACACTGACAGTAAAACCTGAGAAATCGGAGACTACACTCATATTAGAATCGTATTATCAAACCGTTCGAAAAATTAGAGAACGTAAGCCTCAAGATGAATCTCAATTAAAAAACCTTTTTGAAAAGGCTCGGGCTAACTATTCAAACGAATGGTTGCTTCCTTTAGAAATTTTAGAGCTAACAAAAGATCAAAATCTCAAAAATGAGATTATTCCTTATTTAGAAACAATTGCTTCTAAAAACTCGAAACTAACAACTTTAATTTTGGAAGGAATTGCCCTGATTTAATTCAAAAACTCCATTACACTTTCATAAAAAGCTTTCGGATTGTCTGCATGCAACCAATGCCCAGCATTGGCAATGGTTTCAATTTGAGCCTTTGGAAAATGAGCTTTGATAATGGGAACTTCACTTTCTGTGATATACCCTGAATTCCCTCCTGCTAAGAACAGTGCCTTTCCTTCAAAATTGGTAAATGATGGCAAAGCGTTTCCAACTTCAGCATTGTTTTCTGTGAGTGATTGTAAATTGAATCGAAAGTCTAACACTCCTTTCTCCCTCCAATACACATTTCTTAACAAGAAAGAACGCACTCCTATCTCCGGAATTAATTCTGCTAGTTTTTCATCCACTAGTCTTCTCGTATTCTGAATAGAAAAATTGATAGAACCCAATCCTTTCAAAATTTCATTATGATGTGGTTGATAATATCTAGGTGAAATATCTGCAATGATTAATTTATCAACCAATTCTGGGTATTCGACAGCAAACAACATTGCCGTTTTCCCTCCCATGGAATGCCCTAGTAAAATGATTTTCTCTAAATTATGGTGATTGATATAATTGTATACATCCTCCGCTAACAAATCATAATCAAAATCATCGGCGTGAAAACTACGTCCGTGATTTCGTTGATCTATCAAATGCATTTCAAAATGTTCTCCAAACTCATTGGCTAGTGATTTCCAATTATCGCCCATTCCAAAATAGCCATGAAGAATTAGAAAAGGTTGTCCTTGCCCTACAATTTTTGAATGTAGTATTTCCATTAATCAGTTATCAGTTATCAGTTATCAGTTATCAAATTTCGAAAATATATTTACCGGCTACGAATCACTAGGAACTAACTACTCGCTAATTCTTTAACTTAATCGATGTAAATACATGTTCACTACATTCTGCATCCCCAAATACAAGCTTTCAGAAATCAATGCATGCCCTATAGAAACTTCTGCTAGGTTTGGAATATTTTGTTTAAAAAATTCAACATTCTCCAAACTTAAATCATGTCCTGCATTAATTCCCAATCCTAAACCGTGAGCTAAAATAGCTGCTTCAGTATATGGTTTTACTGCTTCTTTATTTCCCTTTTCATATTCGCTGGCAAAACGTTCTGTGTACAATTCTATTCTGTCTGCTCCTGTTTTCGCTGCAGCTTCAATCAACTTTAAATCAGCATCAATGAAGATAGAAGTGCGAATTCCTGCATTCTTAAATTCAGCAATCACTTCTTGTAAATACGATTGATGGGTAATTGTATCCCAACCTGCATTAGACGTAATTTGGTCTACACTATCCGGAACTAAGGTTACCTGTGTAGGGTTCACTTTTAATACCAAATCCATAAATTTTCGAATTGGATTGCCTTCTATATTATATTCTGTAATTACAATAGGCTTTAAATCGTAGGCGTCTTGATAACGAATATGTCGTTCGTCTGGTCTTGGATGAATGGTTATTCCTTCGGCACCAAACTCTTGAATATCTGTAGCAACTTGTAGTAAATTAGGCACGTCTCCTCCTCTTG
>JAESUF010000205.1 GCA_016763215.1 Flavobacteriaceae bacterium | reverse complement strand
TCTGAGTATTTAATGATATACAACGATGCAACGCTGATCATCAATTCAAAAAAATACCAAGAAATTACCGTCGAGTATTTTCGGTTCCCTGATTTTATTACGAAAACGTACAGTCCTTTCGACAAGAATCTAATCGTTCCAAATAACAGTAACACAGGCAAATTATACAGTCTAACCACCAACAAAAAAGCCACCGAATTAAAACTCTTTGACGGACTCAAAACGTCCGGTTTTATTACCAGAGGAGTTACTTCTGGAAACAATCAAAGTACCGTAACAAATTCATCCATGGATTTGAATATTGAGGGAAAACTGTCTAGTAAAGTGTCTATCCGAGCCAATATTTTTGACACCAATATTCCATTACAGGAAAATGGGTACTCACAAAGTATCACAGATTTTGATAGAATCTTTATCGAGCTCTATAGCAATGATTGGCGTATTAAAGCTGGTGATGTAAGCTTAAACAACAAGGAAAGTTACTTTCTGAAATTTGAGAAACAAATAGCTGGGTTGGAAGTCGAGGCTCATCTAAATAAAAACACAAAAGTATCTGCTTCTGGTGCCGTTGTTAGAGGTCAGTTTACTTCGTATAATTTTGTGGGTAGTGAAGGAAATCAAGGCCCCTACAAAATCTTTGGCCCAAATAATGAACCTAATATTGTAATTGTTGCGGGAAGTGAAAAGGTCTTTATTAATGGTTCGCAAATTAAAAGAGGCGTCAATGAAGAGTATATCATTGATTATAATATAGGCGAAGTTCGGTTCAACACTACTTTCCCTATTACAAATGATATGAGAGTTCGTGTAGAGTTTCAATTTTCTAACAAAAACTACACACGTTTTAACACGTATGAGAAAGCACAATATTCGAGTAAAAAATTCAATATTTCAGGATATTTCTACAATGAGAATGATGTGAAAAATCAACCCATTCAATTGAGTTTGACCGAAGCTCAAAAACAAATTTTAGCAAATGCAGGAAACAACCCTGATTTGATGGTTGCAGAAAGCGCTTTCCAAGATAGTTTTGATGTAAATAAAATTTTATATCGGAAAGTAATAATCGGTACTGAAGAGATTTTTGAATACTCTAGAAATGAAAATGATCAACTGTTCAGTGTTGCTTTCTCCAATCTTGGAGCCAATCAAGGAGATTATATTCTAGATCAAACATTAGCCAACGGAAATGTCTTTGCTTATGTAGGTCAAAACCTCGGGAACTATAACCCTATCACGCTATTAATTGCTCCCACAAAGCTGCAAGTAGCTGTTGTTAATTCTTCTTTTACACCCAACAAAAGAACAATCATTGATGCTGAATTGGCTTTCAGTAATAATGACCGAAATTTATTCTCAAGTATTGATAACAATCAAAACAAAGGAGCAGCAACAAAACTAAATTGGCAACAGGTATTGATTGATAAAGAATGGCAAGTAATCAGTGCTGTCGATTATCTTTTTGTTCATAAAAATTTCAATACAATTCAACGTTTTCAATCTGTAGAGTTTACTCGTGATTGGAATCTATTAAACCCAACAGGGAATCAACAACAGGTGGGACTTAGTTTAACAGTAAAAAATAAAGAGAATGACTTTTTATCCTACTCATTCCAACAGCTTAAATTTTCAGAAAATTTTACAGGAAGCAAACATTTCTTGAATTCTAAGATGCAGCTGAATAGCACTTCTTTTTTCGTAAACAGTAGTATTTTAGAAAGTGACTCTGAAATTCAAGAAAGTACTTTTTTACGTTTAAAAGGAGGTATTGAACAAAGCTTCAAAAAATCGTGGTTGGGAGGTCTTGTTACTCTAGAATCTAATGATGGATTGAATAAAGCAACACAAGATTTAGCAATTACCAACCATCTATTTAAAGAATACGAAGGGTATTTTGGCCTTGGTGATAGCACAAAAGTCTTTGCTAAAATTGGTTTTAATTACAGAAACAATGATAGTATTCGGAACAATCGTTTTACTGAAATAAACAACAGGAAAACAATGTATATAAATGCTAAAGTAATTCAAAATAAAAAAACGAACCTTTCTATTTATGCGAATTATAGGTTGACAGAAAATGCATTTGTTGCTGATGAAAAAACATTGAATTCTAGAATTATTTACAATCAACGGTTGTTCAACAACTTTATCACAATGGGTACTCGCTATGAGACTTCTTCTGGAAATGTAGCGCGACAAGATTTTGTCTATATTGAGGTAGATCCTGGTCAAGGGTTTTATACGTGGATTGATTACAACAATAATGGCATTCAAGAGTTTGATGAGTTTGAAATTGCAGAGTTCCAAGATCAGGCAAACTATTTACGAGTTCCTTTACCAAATCTACGTTTCATTGCAACCCAAAGCGCCAAATGGAATCAATCCATTACATTAAATGCAAGTCAATGGGGTACCAAAACTGGAATTAAGAAAGTGCTTTCTCATTTTTACAATCAGTTCTTTTTGAGTATAAATAATGAGCAAGAACGAATTGGAAACTCGTTTAATTTAAATCCTTTCGACCTCAATGAAGGTCACCAAATTAGTTTGAACTTTACAGTCAGAAATAGTTTGTATTTCAATAGAAATTTGCAAAATTTTAGTACTACTTACACCTATGCCACAGCAGAAAACAAGCAACAATTTTCAATCGGAAATCAAGATACAGACACCAAAATTCATCAGCTAGAATTTCAACATAAAATTGGGGGTTTTTGGTTAGTTGACCTCAGTGGAAAAATTTCAGACAACAATTTACTAACTGAGAATTTTGCAAATAGAAATTATAAAATTGATGCCTTGGAGTTTCAACCCAAATTGACATATGTGCTGAATGAAGACAATCGATTTTCTACTTTTTATCAATTCAAAAACAAAGAAAATAAGTTGCTAGATTTTGAAGCCTTAAAGCAGCAAAAAATTGGTGTCGAATATTTTTATGCTGGAAAAGAAAAAACACAACTGAATGAGAACTTCGCTGCCTTCTTTAATGATTTTAAAGGAAACCCGAATTCTCCTGTGGGGTATCAAATGTTAGAAGGTTTACAAGAAGGAACTAATTATACATGGAGCTTTTTATGGAACCAGAAACTAAATTCTTTTTTGAATTTAAATTTAAATTATAGAGGACGAAGAAGCAAAAACTCCAAAACAATTCACACAGGAACCATTCAGCTAAGAGCTATTTTTTAACTCATTAACAATCAGCATAAAACCATCTATTTTGTTAATAAAAAGCATCTATTATGTTAATGTTTTATACTGCCAGCTATTTCTCCTATTATTTTATCGTTTCCTTAACAAGGCAATCCTTTTAATGTAAGTATCATTGACTACTAATCAATTTAAAAACAACTATTTATGAAGAAAATTACTTTTATTTAACATCCAGTTTCACCATTTATTTTCAATAAAAAAAGTGAGACTGGGAAAAATTGCAAACCTATTTGATGCTGATTCTTACTAAGGAGATTGCTTCAAATTTATGAAAAGAGTATGCCAATTAAAAAAAACTTTTTAATTGGCATATTTTTTGACTACTACCAGCCTAACCTTAAATTTTTAATATGAAAAAACTTTTACCAATTCTATTATTTTGTTTTTCAACCATTGCTTATGCACAGGAAAACACATTACCGCAAGACACCAACAAAAAACATGAGTTAAAACTAAATGTTCTTGGGCTCCTTACTTCAGAATGGATCGATGTTAGTTACGAGTATTTAGTCAACGAAGAGTCTTCTTTTGGTGTTGCTTTGCAATTTGGTTTAGATGATGAAAATCAGATAGCAGACACCTACAGAACCTTTTCTATTACACCTTATTATAGACGTTATTTTTCTAACAAATATGCCCGAGGGTTTTATGTAGAGGGATTCGGGATGCTTCATTCTTTTAAAGATAGTTATTTCAGTTTTGATAGTCCAAATCCTGGAGGGATTGAGGTCAATGAAAAGAGAACTAATTTTGCTTTAGGTATTTCTGTTGGAGGTAAATTTATTTCCAAAGGAGGGTTTACCACAGACATCTACCTTGGATTAGGTAGAAACTTAGGGAACAATGATTTTGATTACGAAGTAGTTGGGAGAGTTGGAATTTCTCTTGGATATCGTTTTTAATTCTATTTTACACTAAGTTTGTAGTATCATTCGTTATAATTGTTATTAACTCATTTATTATGAAAAAGAATTTACTAATCCTAGCATTGTTTGTTTCTGGTTTTCTCTCTGCTCAAGAAGAGTTAAAAATAAACATTACTGATGCCTTGGCATTAAAGACACTAAACGTCTCTTATGAGCACTATTTCGATGAGCAAACTACTTTGGGAGTCTCGGGGTTATTCAATTTTGAAAACGAAAGCTCTGATTTTCGGTATAATGAAGATCTTGTAATTACTCCTTTTGTACGTCATTACTTTTCTACGGAAAGTTTGTGGAATTTCTTTGGAGAATTCTTCTTTTCATATAGCAAAGGAGATGAAGAAACGAACAGCACTGTTATTGATTATACTGGCGGAGCACTAGGCTTGGCTGTTGGATACAAATATATTTCTCCTGGAGGGTTTACGGTGGATGCACATCTTGGCGCAGGACGATATTTATTTGGAGAAAATACGCCAACACTTATTCCTCGAATTGGGGTGAATATTGGATATCAGTTTTAGAAAAAAATCACTTTATATAAAAAGCCTGTGAAAATCTCACAGGCTTTTTATATATTTATAAGATACTGAAATGAGTTCAGTCGTTCTTAGTTACATTTTCATCAACCAAGACTTTACATCAACTTCTTGTTTGATAATGTCTCTTAATTCAGAAATTTGCACTCTTTTCTGTTCCATAGTGTCTCTATGACGAATGGTTACAGAATTATCTTCTAATGTTTTATGATCTACAGTGATACAAAACGGTGTTCCCGCTGCATCTTGTCTTCTATACCGTTTCCCGGCAGCATCCTTTTCATCATAAAACACATTGAAGTCCCATTTTAGCTCTTCTACAATTTTACGTGCAACCTCTGGCAAACCATCTTTCTTTACCAAAGGTAAAATAGCAGCCTTGGTTGGTGCTAATACCGCAGGCAACCTTAAAACAGTTCTGGTTGTATTATTATCTAATTCTTCTTCAATCAATGACTTTGAAAAAATAGCCAAAAACATTCTATCCAAACCTATCGATGTTTCTACAACATAAGGAGTATAACTTTTGTTTTCTTCGTGATCAAAATACTGTAACTTCTTTCCTGAATGTTCTTCATGAGCCTTCAAGTCGAAATCGGTACGAGAATGAATACCTTCTAATTCTTTAAATCCAAAAGGAAACTTAAATTCAATATCAGAAGCTGCATCTGCATAATGCGCTAATTTATCATGATCATGAAAACGGTAATTCTCCTCTCCCATCCCTAAAGACAAGTGCCATTTCAAACGGTTTTCTTTCCATTGTTCATACCATTGTTTCTGAGTTCCTGGCTTTACAAAAAATTGCATTTCCATTTGTTCAAACTCACGCATTCTAAATATGAATTGACGCGCTACGATTTCGTTACGGAAGGCTTTACCAATTTGTGCAATTCCAAATGGAATTTTC
>JAESUF010000204.1 GCA_016763215.1 Flavobacteriaceae bacterium | reverse complement strand
TATTGATTACATCTCTTGCAATCTGTTGCACATCTAAATAGGTAGTTGATTTAACTTCTCCCGCCAATACAACTTGTCCGGTGGTTACTAATGTTTCACAAGCAACCTTAGATGTTGGATCAAAAGCTAAAAAGTTATCAATCAATGCGTCTGAAATCTGATCAGAAACTTTATCTGGATGTCCCTCTGAAACGGATTCTGAGGTAAATAAATATGACATATATATAATCTTTTAAAATGATAATAAGAGGATGTCTTGCTTGATTGGTTGCTTAAAGTAGTAGAGAATTACTGCTTTAGCATTTTTGTTTATTCTGAGTTTATTTCAGAATAAGAGGTTGCAATCAGTCAAATTTTTCCTCTAAAACTCATTTGCGAAATTACAGATTAAATTTTAATTGAGAAACCTTTACCAAGGAAAAAACAAAACTGGTAATTTGTTAAGAAAATAAAAAAAAGCAAAAAAAACTTGGATATTAAATTTTTCTGACTGAATATTTGCATTCACAAAGTTCAATAACTTATTGAAATGTTATCAAGAAAGGTGGAGGGATTAGACCCTGTGAAACCTTAGCAACCCTTTAGCAATAAAGAAGGTGCTAAATTCTACTTTTATACTGTATTTATGCTGAATTTATTTTAGCATTCCAGTATCTCAGATAGATAACCCAAACAATGTACTTCCAGTACAGTTGTATGAATTCTTTTTAACATTTTTCTAGTAGGCACGCTTTTTTAAGCGCATTTGACTTTTTGTTTCATCTCAAAATGGTTCACAATACGAAGTATTGAGTTTCTTTTGAAAATGTCATTCTCGCGAAAGCGGGAATCTAAATTAACTCAAAAAATAGAAAAATGAGTACACAAAAATTCGCAACCAAAGCACTGCATGCTAAACAGAACGTTCAGCTAATAGAAGAACCATCGGTTTTTATTGATCAGCACTTGAACGTTGATTTATTACAAGTATTTGTATAGAGGGACTGATGAATAAATTGAATTACATAGCAATTAATGAGTTCACAACTCAGAGTGGTTTTCAACTTTTTAACATTCAATTGAGTTATCAATTGTTTGGACTCGAGTTAGGAACAGCCCCAATAGTTTTGGTAAATCATGCCTTAACCGGAAATAGTAATGTCGCTGGAGAAGAAGGGTGGTGGAATAATCTGATAGGTGACACCAAAGTTATTGACACTAAGAAGTATACCGTCTTAGCCTTTAATATTCCTGGAAATGGATTTGATGGATTTGTAATTGAAGAATATAAAAGTTTCATTGCAAGAGACATTGCTCGGTTGTTTTTAAAAGGCTTAAAAGAATTGAATATAGGCAAATTGTTTGCACTGATAGGAGGTTCTTTAGGAGGAGGAATAGGATGGGAAATGGTTGTACTAGCACCAAAAATAACAACGCATTTTATACCCGTTGCTTCAGACTGGAAGTCTACCGATTGGTTGATTGGCAATTGCCAAATTCAAGAGCAGTTTTTAATGAATTCTAGGAACCCAGTTCATGATGCTAGAATGCATGCAATGTTATGTTATAGGACTCCAGAATCTTTTAAACAACGTTTTAAACGTTCTAAAAATGCTGATTTAAAGGTTTTTAACGTTGAAAGTTGGTTGCTCCATCATGGAAAAAAATTACAAGAGCGGTTTCAACTGTCTGCTTATAAATTAATGAATCAATTGCTAAAAACTATTGATGTAACCAATGCCGAGGAGAAAAGTTTAGACGTTCTAGTTAAAATAGCTGCTGATATTCATATCGTCGGGGTAGATTCTGATTTGTTTTTTACTGCAGAAGAGAATAAAGAAACTTTTAAGCAATTGGCTCTTACCAAACCAAATGTGACCTACAATGAAATAAACTCTGTACACGGTCATGATGCTTTTTTAATGGAGTATAAGCAGTTAGAAAAAATTATAGCACCCATATTTAAGAATAGTGAAGCACTAAAGAAAATGAAAATAGTAAAATTTGGAGGAAAATCATTGTCCAACGAGGGATTGGGAAATGTAATCTCAATCATAGAAGATAAGGTTAACAATGGTGAAAAAATTACAGTTGTTGTTTCAGCAAGAGGAAACGCTACAAACGAGCTGGAAGAAATCTTAAAAAAAGCAGTGCAGGACGAAACCTATAAAGAACAATTAATAGCTTTTAAATATGACCAAACTGCCATCACTCCTTTGGTTGATTTTTCATCGGAATTTTCTCGCTTAGAGAAATTATTCGAAGGAGTAAATTTATTGGGAGATTACAGCCAGAAAGTAAAAGATGAAGTGTTATCACAAGGAGAATTGTTGTCCGCAAAAGTAGTTACACAATTACTAAACGATCGAAATATCAAAGCCAAAGTGACTGATACAAGGCTCTTGATAAAAACCGATGAAGAGTTTGGTAATGCGCAGCCAATTTTACAGATTTCTAAAGAGAAAGTGATTCGTCATTTTCAAACATTCAACGGGGATACTGTACATGTAGTTACTGGGTTTATTGCTTCTAATTTAAAAAATGAAACAACCACACTAGGGAGAAACGGAAGTAACTATACAGCTTCCTTATTAGCGAATTATCTGGATGCAGAAGAATTACAAAACTATACACATGTAAATGGAATTTTCACCGCCAACCCAGATTTAGTCCCTGAAGCTAAAAAAATAGAAAGGTTGTCCTTTTCCGAAGCAAATGAATTGGCCAACCTTGGAGCAAACATTCTACATGCAAAAACTGTTATTCCATTGATAGAAAAGAATATCAACTTACGCATTTTAAACACCTTCAATCCAAGCGATTCAGGTACACTTATTACTTCAAAATCAGAAGAAAAAGGAATCAAGTCGCTCTCTGTTTTAGACAATGTAGCTTTAATCAGTTTTGAAGGAAGAGGTTTGTTAGGACGGGTTGGTATTGATGCGAGAATTTTTGGCGCATTAAGTAACAAGGAAATCAGTATTAGTTTAATCTCTTAAGGTTCTTCAGAAAGGGGCATCGGATTTGTCGTTCAAGCAGACAAAGCCTCTAAAGCTGTTGAAGCATTAGAAAAAGAATTTGAAAATGACTTTTACACAAAAGATGTGAGTCGCATTTCCATTATTGACGATATTTCTGTGATCTCTGTAATTGGTCAAGATTTAAGTGATTTTCATTACTCATTTAACGAGTTAATTAAGAACCAAGTAGCCCCTTTATTGTTTAGCAATGCTGTAACAGGAAAGAATGTGAGCTTGGTGGTAAGAAAAAAACAATTACACAAAGCGTTGAATGTAATTCACGGGCAAATTTTTGGAGTAGCCAAGAAAATAAACATTGCTGTTTTTGGAAAAGGTTTGGTGGGAGGAACATTCATAGACCAAGTTTTAGAAAGTACAGCCTCTATTTTAGAACGAAGAAAAATTCAGTTAAACATCTTTGCCGTCGTTAATTCTAAAAAAGTACTGCTAAACAAAAATGGAGTAACCAAAGATTGGCGAACTGATTTAGAAACGAGCAATCCTGAAGCTTTGTTAGTTAACAAAGTGATGGATTATGCAAAAGAACATCATCTAGAAAACCTGATTGCGGTAGACAATACAGCAAGTAGTGATTTTATTTACAACTATTTTCCATTAATAACTTCTGGTTTCGATTTGGTTTCGTCTAACAAAATAGCAAATACTGTTTCTTATAAATTCTATAAAGAGTTACGAGAAACGTTAGAAGAGAAAAAGAAATCATATCTCTATGAAACAAATGTGGGAGCAGGGCTGCCTTTAATTGACACCATTAAATTATTACATGATTCAGGAGAAAACATTACACGAATTAGGGGTGTATTTTCTGGGTCTTTAAGCTATCTATTCAATCGATTTTCTGCAGATAATGTCCCTTTTTCAACAGTTTTACAAGAAGCCATTGATAAAGGGTTTACAGAACCAGATCCGCGTGAAGATTTGTGTGGGAATGATGTTGCGAGAAAGCTATTGATTCTTGCAAGAGAATTGGATTTAGAAAATGAACTTGATGAAGTTACTATTGAAAATTTAATTCCAGAAGAATTTAGAACAATTTCATCAGGAGATTTTCTATCTAATTTAGAGAAGTTAAATGCAGGATTTCAACTGAAAAAAGACTCTCAAAAGGAGAACCATGTTCTAAGATATATTGGTGATTTGTCTGGAGACCTATCGAAAAATAAAGGGAATCTAGATGTGAAATTAGTTTCTGTACCGAGTAGTTCCTCTTTAGGATCGTTAAAAGGGTCGGATGCAATATTTGAAATATATACTCAGTCTTATGGAGAACAACCCATTGTAATTCAAGGGGCCGGAGCGGGATCAAAAGTGACTGCAAGAGGTGTTTTTGGTGATATTCTACGATTGACAAAGAATCATCGTTAAATAAAAGAGAGAGAGAAGAGAGAAGAGAGAAGAGAGAAGAGAGAAGAGAGAAAGAGGTAAGACTAGTCGCGTTAAGAGTGACCTCAGTTAAGTTAAAAGTTCAGTTCTAACAGTAAAGTAATCTAAATAAAAAAATATGAATACCCATTTTGAAACAAAAGCAATAAGACAGCAGACAGAACGCTCGCAATATTCAGAGCATTCATCTCCATTATATCTAACTTCAAGTTTTGTTTTCGACGATGCCGAAGATATGAGAGCCTCTTTTGCAGAAGAGAAAGAGAAAAACCTATACAGTCGTTTTTCAAACCCCAATACCACAGAGTTTGTAAATAAAGTCGTTTCTATGGAAGGAGCGGAGTCTGGCGTGGCATTTGCGACAGGAATGTCGGCAGTTTTTTCAACATTTGGAGCTTTGTTAAATGCAGGAGATCATATTGTTTCTTGTCGATCAGTTTTTGGATCTACACATAGTTTGTTTACTACTTATTTTCCAAAATGGAATATTAAGACAAGTTATTTTAAATCGAATGAGATTGATGAG
>JAESUF010000203.1 GCA_016763215.1 Flavobacteriaceae bacterium | reverse complement strand
TCATCCTTGTGTAATTCTCTTTCTACCTCATCTAATGTTGTAAATTTGGTTCCCTGCGGCAATGTTTTTACAAGTACCTTATTTCCTTTTATTCTTTCAGCATCAAAGGCATGTAATGGCTGTCCTAATTCATGCAATACATAATTGGTGATATCAACTACATTGTTTTTTGGTGTCACCCCAATTGCTTTCAATTTCTTTTGAATCCACTCTGGAGAATCTTTTACCTTAATATCTGTAATTGAAATTCCACTATACCGTGGTGCTAATTCTCTATTTTCTACTTCTACTTCTATTCTCAATCTTCTTTCATCGACATGAAAATTGCTCACAGAAGGAGAAATTAATTCTAAATTAATTCCATGCTGAATCAATCCTGCACGCAAATCTCTTGCGACTCCAAAATGACTCATTGCATCTGCTCTATTGGGCGTTAATCCGATCTCAAAAACCTCATCGGTTTCAATATTAAACACTTCTGCAACTGGAGTTCCTACTTTTAAAGCTTTATCAAGAACCATAATTCCGTCATGTCCGGCACCTAAACCTAACTCATCTTCAGCACAGATCATTCCATGACTTTCCTCTCCACGAATTTTACCTTTCTTTATTTTAAACCCTTCTCCCTTATCATCATACAAGATGGTTCCAATAGTTGCTACAGGCACTTTCTGACCAGCAGCTACATTTGGTGCTCCACAAACAATTTGCACAGGATCTTCATTTCCTAAATCGACCGTAGTAATTTTTAATCGATCTGCATTTGGATGCTGTATACATGTCAATACTTCTCCAACAACAATTCCTGCTAAACTTCCTTTAATCGATTCTTTGGTTTCAATTCCTTCTACTTCTAAACCAAGATCAGTTAACAATTCACCTGTCTTTACGGCATCCCAATCTACTTGTAAGAATTGTTTTAACCAATTGTATGATATCTTCATCGAGTCTTTTTTCTAGATTCAGCCGCAAATTTAAAGAATTTAAACTTTTTTATGGGGAAATTCGCGGATTTTACTTGCAGATAATTCTTAAGTTTGCGATGTAAGTTACTTATCGCTTCTTCGAACTAAACGCTAACTGATCTTTTATGAAAAAAATACTGTCATTGTTTTTAATTGCAGCTCTTTTATCATGTAGCAAAGAAGCAACTATTAATTCCTTAGAAAAAGGAGTTTATCGAGTGGTTTTAGAAGTTCAAGACGCTAAAGAACTTCCTTTCATTATGAATGTAACCTCCAAGAATTCCTTAGAATTATTCAATGCGGAAGAAGTAATTGAAGTCGATGAAATTACATATAAAAATGATTCAGTTTATATTCAAACTCCAATCTTTGAAGGCTATATTGTTGCAAAAATTACAGAGAATGGCTTTGAAGGAAGTTATATAAAAGAAAGTTTGGATCGAGTTGTTCCTGTAAAAGCAGAAAAAAACAACGCCGTTCGGTTTGCAATTCAAGAGAATAAAACACCTACCAATATAAGTGGCGTTTGGGAAACTGTTTTTAGTGAAAACTCTAAAGAAGATCGCTATATCGCGAAAGGAATTTTTAAACAAAATGGACATAAAATAACGGGGACTTTTAGAACAACAACTGGTGATTATCGTTATTTAGAAGGTGTTGTTAATGGAAATACATTTCAACTCTCTACGTTTGATGGCGCCCATGCATTTCTATTTAGCGGGACAATTACTGGGAATCGTTTGGATGGATTCTTTTATTCTGGAAACCATTGGAAAGAACCTTTTACTGCCAAAAAAACAATTTTTATGAACTTCCCGATGAAAACGAACTTACCTATATAAAAGAGGGATATTCGGGATTAGAGTTTTCATTTCCTGATAGCAATGGAAACCTCATTTCTTTAAAAGACAAACGCTTTCAAAATAAAGTAGTGATTGTACAAATCATGGGAACCTGGTGTCCTAACTGTTTGGATGAAAGTAAATATTACACTCAATTTTACAAAGAAAATAAAGAGAAAGGAATTGAATTTGTTGCTTTGGCATTTGAAGTTGCAAAAACAAAAAAAATAGCATTTGACCGTATTCATCGTTTGCAAAAAAGGATTGGAATTGAATATCCAATTGTATTAGCCCAGTATGGAAATGCTGCCGATAAAAAATTAGCGCAAGAGAAACTTCCTATGCTAAATCATATTATTTCTTATCCTACAAGTATTTTTATTGATAAGAAAGGGGTTGTTCGAAAAATTCACACTGGATTTAATGGTCCTGCAACAGGTCAGAAGTATTTAGATTTCAAGAAAGAATTTGAAGGTTTTGTTACAAAACTTCTTAAAGAATAGTTAATTCACCCTCAAATTTCTCACGTTTAACAAGACCTTAACTAGTTCCGTTTTTTGATGTAAGTACCTTGTTGGTTCAACCAATTAAACCTTTTCATCATGAAAAAAAACAACCTAACAACTCTTTTTTTATCCTTACTTCTTACGCTTAGTTTTAATGCTTTCTCGCAATTAAATCTACCTAGAGGAAGTCAGATGGCAAGTGTTTCTCAACGAATAGGAATCACCGATGTATATGTTAAATACTCTAGACCTAGTGTTAGCAAAAGAGAAATCTGGGGGAAAGTAGTTCCTTATGGATTAAACAATTTAAATTTTGGAACCTCAAAAGCAGCACCATGGAGAGCTGGAGCAAATGAGAACACCATTATTAAATTTACAAATGATGTAAAAATTGAAGGAAAAGAAATCAAGGCTGGAAAATACAGTCTTCATATTATTGTCAACCAAGACAACACTGCAACCCTTCTTTTTAATAAGAATACGACTGCTTGGGGAAGTCTTTTTTACGAACCCTCTAAAGATGCTTTAAAAATAACAGTCGCTACAAAAACAATTCCTCACAAAGAACAATTAACATTTGAGTTTAATGAAGTAAGCGCTACTTCGACTATGGCTTCTTTGAACTGGGAGAAAAAACAATTTCCTTTTAAAATAGAAGTAGATGTAACCAATGTTGTTTTAAATGACATTCGCCAAAAACTACAGAATCAACCTGGATTTAATCGCCAATCATGGGAACAAGCGGCTGCTTATGCAATGAATAATGGTGGAGATCTTAATGAGGCACTAAAATGGGTTAACGGTGCTATTGCTGGACAGTTTTTCAGTCAACAGACATTTAACAATACCAATATCAAAGCGGGTATTTTAAATAAACTAGGGAAACAAAGTGAAGCTATTGCTGCTTTAGATTCTTATATGCCCAATGCTAGCATTCTGGAAATGCACCAATATGGTAGACAATTAATCGGATTTGGATTAAAAGACAAAGCTTTAGAGGTATTTAAAACCAATGCTAAAAAGAACAAAAACACATGGCCAGTTCACTATGGAGTGGCTAGAGGATATTCTGCTAAAGGTGACTTTAAGAATGCGATAAAGCATTTAAAGAAAGCCTTAGCGAATGCACCCAACGCTGCTAGTAAAGGGAGAGTACAAGCAAACATTGCTAAATTGGAAAAAGGAGAAGACATCAATTAGTTGGTGTATTTGGTTTGGTGAAGGTCTACTTTTAGTAGGCCTTTTTTTGTGTCCATTTTTTGATGTCTCACCTCCTTTATTTTGTAGTTTTGTTTGAAACGAAGTTTATACAGTAAAACAACACCCATAACTATTTTTTCTATGGCAGAGACTAATTCTTATTGCAACTACGTCAAAAATTTAGAAGAGAACAACGTACATAAAATCTATCATGATACTCAATATGGTTTTCCTATTGATTCTGACAATGAATTATTCGGACGATTGATTCTTGAAATTAATCAGGCTGGATTGTCATGGAACACAATTCTTGTTAAACAAGACAATTTCAGAAAGGCATACTCAAATTTTGATATTGAAACCATCGCGAACTATGATGAAAAGGAACGTGCTCGATTACTGAATGATGCTGGCATTATTCGTAACAAACTCAAAGTAAATGCGGCAATCCACAATGCGGGAGTCATTGTAGAACTCAAAAAAGATTTCGGTTCATTTCAGAATTGGTTAGACCATCATCATCCAAAAACCAAAGACGAGTGGGTGAAATTCTTTAAAAAGACATTCAAATTCACAGGTGGAGAAATTACAAATGAATTCTTAATGAGTTCAGGATACTTGAAGGGGTCACATGATACTAATTGCCATATTCATAAAGTCATATTAAAAACGAATCCGAAGTGGAATCAATAAAATTTTATCTACATACCTTCGTTATGAACTAGTAAACCAAGGTAAAAATAATTCATTATGAAAAAAAACAGTTTAATTCTATTCGTCCTTTTTATTTCAATTTTCACTTCCAATGCTCAAGAATTAGGTCTTCGGTTTGGGGATGTTAGTGGAGGAAATGTTGCTATCGATGCAGTTCTATCGATGGGAGAGAATAACAGAATCCATGCTGATGTTTCTTTTGGAAATGGGATTGGGATCGATCTTGTATGGGATTTTATCTACGAACCTTTGGGAGATGAGGAATTACACTGGTATGCTGGTCTAGGCCCTTATGCTTTTCTAGGGAGCCCTTTCCAATTAGGTACTACTGGAGAACTAGGACTTGAATATCGATTCAAAAATACGCCATTGGTATTAGGGGTCGATTGGAGACCTTATCTACGAGTGATAGACAATACTGACTTTGGGGTTGATAGTTTCGGATTAAATGTACGATGGGTTTTCTAAAGGTTAGTTAATAGTAGCCCTTGCTCTTGTTGTTTTTTTTATAATTCAGCGTAATTTCAAATCGACTTCCGAAATTTCATGTCTGCCTAATTCTCATTGGGATGATTACCCTATTCATAAAGTCATTTTAAAACAAATCCAAAGTAGAATCAATAAATTATAATTTACTTTAAATATAAAAAGAGCTCCATTCGTAAGAAGGAGCTCTTTTATCAGCAGTTTAGTAAATAAGATTTAATCATAGTAACTTTTGAGATATTGAATTTTAATCCTAAAAAAATACTAAATCTATAAATAGCATTTCTTTTTACTGGATTTTCAAGATCTACTCTCCTTACTAGTTGAAAAAGTGATGTTACCTTTAATCCATTCGTAAGGGCATAAGCAATATCAAAATTGCCTCCATAATTAGTATATCCTTTAGACCATCGCCTAATCATTCCATAATTTAAAGCTATCGTAGTTTCAAGTCTGTCTGTAACAAATCTATTAAATGTATAGCCTACTTGTATGAATGAGAATCTCATATACTTTCCTGCATCCAGGTCGGCATATTCCACTGACTGTCCAATTGAATAGTAACCTAATGCTCTTTGTTCAAATTGGAAAGAATAATTAACTAATAAATCCAATGTAAATGGATTATTTCCATGACCATCTTTTTTTATGGCCATTTTTGGGTCAGCAAAAAAGTCAACAGAAAACATTTCCTGTGACGACAAATTGTTCGAAAAAAATAAAATGCATAAAGCAAATATTATTACTTTCATAATGTTTAGGGTTTATTACCCAAACACACTAATAGTATTCCCCTAAAGAAAGATTCACTATTCAAAGAAAATCTACCTTTATTGAAAGAAAAATTAATTAACGAAACTGCTAAAAAACATTAACTAAAAAAGTAATAGTGTATTAGATAAGATTATAATGTGGGGATCTTAACTATACACCCTCGGGGGATGGGGTTAATTCATATAATTATAACCAAAAAGCTATAATCATTAACTGTCATAGGGACGGTCTATGAAGTTACAACAAAAAAATGATAAATCACTACCTACTGACATATTAAATAAATGGCAATCAATAATTTATCAACTAATATTAGACCAAGCTCCTGTTGTTTTTGACAGTTCTGTGTACGTTTTCCGAATGATGTTATTTTTTGCTTTGGATAGATTTGGGTCTTCTTGTAAGATCTCAATAGCAGCGTTTCTTGCTTGATATAGAATGGCTGTATCTTTTACAACATCAGCAATTCGTAGGTTTAAAACACCACTCTGTTGTGTTCCCATTATATTCCCTGGTCCTCGTAATTTTAAGTCGACTTCAGCAATTTTAAATCCGTCTGAAGTTTCTACCATTGTTTTTAATCGTGTTTTTGCTTCGGAAGTTAATTTAAAACTCGAAAGTAAAACACAATAGCTTTGATCTGCTCCACGCCCTACCCTACCTCGTAACTGATGTAACTGGCTTAAACCAAAACGTTCTGCACTTTCAATAATCATTACACTCGCGTTGGGTACATTTACGCCTACTTCAATTACCGTAGTCGCTACCATAATTTGCGTTTCCCCTTTTACAAAACGCTGCATCTCGTATTCTTTGTCAGCAGCTTTCATTTTCCCGTGTACAATACTAATTTGATAGGTAGGTACTGGAAACTCTCTGGATATACTTTCATAACCATCCATTAAATCTTTATAATCCATGGCTTCCGATTCTTGTATTAAAGGATACACAACATACACTTGCCTTCCTTTTGCAATCTCCTTTTTTAAAAATTGAAATACAGACAATCGATTGCTATCATATCGATGTACAGTCTTTACTTCTTTTCTCCCTGGAGGCAACTCATCTATAACAGAGATATCTAAATCTCCATAAACACTCATTGCTAATGTTCTAGGAATTGGTGTTGCAGTCATGACCAGTACATGAGGTGGTAATTCATTTTTCTTCCACATTTTAGAGCGTTGAGCAACTCCAAAACGATGTTGCTCATCTATAATCGCAATTCCTAAGTTTTGGAACTTTACTTTGTCTTCTAGGATGGCGTGAGTTCCAATCAATATTTTTAAGCTTCCGTTTTCAAGTGCTGCATGAATTTCTCTCCTTTTCTTTGTTTTTGAAGATCCTGTTAGTAATTCCACAGAAATAGACATCTCTTTTAAAAGTTCACGAATCGCATTGTAATGTTGTATGGCTAAAATTTCTGTTGGTGCCATAATGGTCGCTTGAAAACCATTATCAATAGCAAGCAGCATCGATAATAAAGCTACAATGGTCTTCCCTGAACCTACATCACCCTGTAAAAGGCGATTCATATGTGCTTTCGAGGCTACATCTTTTCGTACTTCTTTCAACACTCTTTTTTGAGCATTCGTTAAGTCAAAAGGTAAATGATGATTATAGAATTGATTAAAAATAGCTCCTACTTGTTCAAAGACATACCCCTTAATCTTGTTTTTCCGAAGGAGTTTCTTTCGTACTAACTGTAATTGAATAAAAAAGAATTCTTCAAACTTTAATCGGTATTGAGCTTTTGCTAATAACTCTGGGGATCTTGGGAAATGAATATTCAATAACGCTTCTCTTTTTCCTAAAAGTTGATATTCATTTCGTAATTCAGGCGATAGACTTTCTTGTATTCCTTCAAAGATCTGTTGCAATAAATTTTGTAGGTATCCTCTGAAAATTTTATTACTTAGTCCACTATTGGTCAATTTTTCTGTAGATGGATATACGGGTTGTAACTTACTTTGCAATTTTCTTTGTGTTTCAGTATACAAATCCATTTCGGGGTGTACAATAGAAAAAGTTCCTTTGAAATGATTTAGCTTACCATATATAATATAAGGTGTATTTACCTTTATAGCGTCTTTCAACCATTTATGTCCACGAAACCAAACGAGCTCCATAACACCGGTATCATCTCTAAATTTAGCTACTAATCGACTTCCTTTCTTTTGATTTACGGTTCTTAACTCAGTTATTTGACCTATTATTTGTACTTCTGAGCTGTTATTTACCAATTCATTTATTTTATAGAACTTAGTTTTATCTATATATCTATACGGAAAGAAGTGTAATAAATCATTCAATCGAGACAATCCTAATTCCGATGAGAGCATACTCGCCCAGATGTTGCTAACACCTTTAACATAGGTAAGAGGTTTGTTTAGGTTCATGAATTTTTTTAAATTTTAAGCGAATTTAAGGATTAAATGATACAATTTTTCATTGCATTTTTTGGTGGGTAATATATTTTTCACTTTATTTGACAAAACATAATAGCGAATCAATGTCCCCTAAGACTAAACTTTCTCTAACGTTAGTTTTGATTTTCTTTATTTCGTTCTCGCCAAAAGCGGATGCGCAAAAAAAAGGAACTCAAAACAAGAAACCCAATCAAACGATTGGTGTTTCCGTTTCTCCGTCACATTTCCATTTCAATCAGAAACAAGGTGAAATAAAGACCTATGACATTACCATTAAAAATACGACTTCTACAAAGAAGGAGTTTAATGTAAATGTGTATGACTTTGATATGAATGGAAAAGGTAAAAGTAGTTTTTTACCTGCTGGAAAGGGGAAGTATTCGCTATCTAAATGGGTAAACATCTCTCCTACTTTTGTTGAATTAAAACCTTTTGATACTAAAAAGGTGAAGATTACTGTTAGTATTCCTAGTGATGACAGTGGAAGAAAAGCAGCATGGTCTATATTAATGGTAGAACAAGAAGCTCCTAGAAATAACCTAATTAATACGAGAAAAGATGGTAATACAATAGCCTTAGGTATTGTGCCAACTTTTGCATTTGGAATTTTTGCATATCAAAACCCTCCAAATGTATTGTCTAACAAAGTAGAATTCAAAGACTTTCAAATAAGAAATAATAAAAACGGTAAATCCTTGTATATAGAAGTAGAAAATCAAGGAGATGGCATTGCATATTGTACATCCTATGTAGACTTAACGAATTTAGATACAGGTGAACAACAACGGTTAAAAGTTAAAAATTTTACAATTGTACCAGATTTGGTCAGAGATTTTAACTTTAAACTACCCCCCCTTCCTAAAGGGAAGTATCTAGCAATTGGCGTATTAGATTACGAAAGCTCAGAAGAGATTCAGGCAGCTAGAATGGAATTTGAAATTAATTAAACTTTAAATATTAACCCCCTTAAATTAGATTTATTATGAGGAAACAATCAAAATTACTATTAACGTTAATCATGCTAGTTGGTGTATTCGGCGTAGCTAATGCACAACTAATTGATGAAAAAGATGTATCAATTACACTAGATTTACAACCTGTATTACAGTTAGATATGACAACTGCTAATCAGTTAGAATTTGTATTTGATGATATCAATGAGTACTATGCTGGAATTACTCAGTATGGAGCAACAATTTTAAAAATTAGTTCTACCGTAAGCTGGGATTTATATGCTGTAGGTAGATCTTCTGGAGCAACTGCTGCCGGTTTTTGGGATCAACAAATTGATTACGGAAACAACAATGCAAATGCTATCGATCAATTACCATTAAGTTTGTTAGAATTGAGACAATCTCAAGCGAACACTGGTGATGGTGCTGCAACTGGTACTTTTACAGATTATAGCGCTGCTTTTTCTGCAAACGGTACAGTAAGTCGTGCAAACAGTTTATATGTAAATGGTGGTGGAATTACTCCTCCAGCAACTACAGATAAATACATCGCTGGTCATGCTGGTACTTCTGGTACAGCTGGACAAGATTTTATCGCTGGTGGTAGTTATTTAACTCAAAGTGGTATTACTTCAGATTACTACTATTCTATTGATTATAGAATTTTACCTGGATTACCTGCTGTTTTTCCAAACGCTGGTGATGCTACAGGTGTAGTTGCTGAAGATATCGTAACTTCTAATGGTGCTGGTAATTATGCAGAGCCAGGAGTTTATACAATGTATGTACAATATGTTTTGTTGGAAGACCAATAAAATATCACATTAAATAATTACATTTGGGGATGTGACTTTTAAAGTTACATCCCTTTTATCATAAGTAAAATGCAATACCGTATAAGATTCTTACTAACCGTCTTATCATTTTTTGTTCTTGGCAAAACAAATGCTCAAGTTCACTGTGGTACTGTAACTATTGTACCCAATAGTTCTATAAACCAAATTGTTGTTTTTGATGATTTCACAAAATACAATGCAGGAGTTACCATTCATAGTGTCGCCAGAATACGAATCACTGTTGAAGATAAAGCTGTAGTAGATCCGCTTTGTTCTTGGAGTTTACGAATGTTTATCGAGAACAACTCAGGTGCTGGAACACCAATTGATGAATGGGAAGAACTTGCAACCTATGGAAATGGAAATGCAAGCAACCCACAAATTAGTGCTTTACAAGTCCGTGTACGTAACGTATGTTCCACTTCTCCTTCTGATAATGTTTTTAGAAATTTTAACGACACAAGTGATATCTTAGACATTATTGCTCAATTGTTGCCAGTAACAACAGCAGGAAGTTGTACTCAAAATGTAAACGGCCCTGGTAGTTATTTAACCAATTTCGATGAATTTAATTTTGATATAGATGTAAGAATTAACCCAGGCTTCCAGTATAATCCTGGTATTTTTAACCTAAATATTCGATTTCGTTTAGAAGAAAACTTATAAGAATTGAAAAAATTTTTGTCCTCTTTAAAATATTTTCTTTCCCTCCTCTTTTTAACTGCAATTCTCTGCAGTAGTAACGCATATTCGCAAAACAAAAAAACACCCGTTGCTAAAGACACAATTCCTTTTATTCGATTTGGAGACATCTCTACAAAGTTTTCAAAAGGAACATTCGAATTAAAAAAAGGAGAAATCATCTCAAATGTACTAAAGGTCGTCAATCATGATATTAAACCTGTACAATTCACTGTAGATGCATTATTTCCTGGCGGTTGGACACGAATAGATGATCCAACAAAAATTTATAGTGCCAAAGCAAAAGACACAACCTATGTTCCTATTATTATATCTCCAACTAAATTAGTGAATGGGAATACTGAAATTATTATAGACACATTTGTTATTAGTACAGTAGATGGTCAACAAATAGGGAATAACTTCTTTACATTAACCACTAAAAAGAAAGTTTCATGGAGTCTAAATTTACAAAATAACACGAATTATTATTTTAAAAATGGAGAGCAAACGAAGGATTTTGAATTTAGTGTAATCAATGATGGAAATTACAAACAAGATATTTTTCTAAATTATATAATTCCCAGAAAAGACCTTGTTCTAACAGATACGCTATCGAACCCTATTAGAAATATTGACAATACTTTTACTTTAGAAGCTGGTACTAATAGAACCTTCTATTATAGAACGACTGCTACTTCTTTTGACACAAGAAATAAAAAACGTATTTCAATTAACAACTACTCACCTACTACTAATAGTGAGCGAATTACAAGAAGTTTAATCATTAACAGTAGCGAACCTAAGATTAGTAAAACCGCTTTACAAAAGAAAACGAAACTAAACTTTATTAAGCTTCCTAATGAAATAGAAGTAAATCCTTATGGGTATCCTTACTTGCCCTTAGTTGTCGATTTAAATGCTCAGAATATTTTGAATGATCGCAGTTTTTTATCTCTTAATTTACAAGGATTTAAACAGCTAAATCAAAACGCAAGTTTAATTTATTTTACACAATTTAATTATAGCAATAGTTTTTACACCAACAATGTTTTCAAAAATGCTCCTTGGTATATTGGGTATTTTGATGATAAAAAGTCCATTGAAATCGGGCAAGTAAGTGGCGATTTAATTGGTACTTCTGCATCAGGTAAAGGAATCAAAGCTTCCTATCGTTTTACAGAGCAACACTCTGCCGGAGTTTTTTACACAAATTCAAATGGTTTTTTTAATTCAGAAAATAGCATAACAACTATTGGAGGGTGGTATCGACTTAAGTACAATGAAAACATTCGTTTAACAGCCAAAGCAGGTAGGAGTACTAATAAATTTATCAATAGAAAAACAACAGTAGCCTCAGTACAACCTAGCATACGGTTTTTAAAAAAACATACAGTTTCTCTTCTTGCTGGAATTAATAATCAGGAATTTGAACTGAATAACACGACGATTAATAATAGTGGATATTTAATTGGAGTCAATTACTCTTCTACCCTTTTAAAAAAGAAATTGAAAACGAATTTTAATGTTCGGTACAATGATCGAAACTTTAGTAATGGAACTTCAGAAAGAGCTTCACTAAACCAAAGAATCAATTATACGCTATCAAAAGATTGGTTTGCTGTTGTATCCAACAACTATCAAAAATTTCGTGTTTTTAATAGAAGTACTGATCAATTTTTATATGCTCAAGAAAGTTTATCAAGTACTGTATTTCTATCAACAAAAACGAAATCAGGATCTTACCAACCAGGGATTTTCTTTGAATATAGAGACTTTCCTAACAATTCTTTTGTCTCAAGAGGATTAAATTTTAGATACTCGATATTTAACTTAGAAAACAATTTTCTGTCCTGAATATTTACTCGAGCAGGGTATGCAAGACCAACAGGACAGGTAAGTGATACAAAAGAATATTTTAGTTTAGAATTAAGCGGATTATTTAGATATAGAACATGGAATCTTACCACCCGATATAACTTAGGATCATTCTCTTCAGTAACAACGCAACAAAATACAAATAGTGACATAACACCGCAGGCTATAAGAATTTCATTACAAAATCAATACCTGTTTACCAATAGACATTTTGCTCTAGAATCAAGTTTAATTTATAGTTTTAATAATGTCTTCAAAAATCATTCCTTAGGAATTTTTCCTCAATTCTATTACTTTTCAAAATCTGGATGGAGGTTCGGAATGAGTGCAAACTACGTATATACTACCAGTGACTTTAGCTCTGTTTTTGATGTAATTGATTCACAAAATCCCGCAAGTCAGCAAAATATCGGTCCAACTACAAACAGTAATTTAAACTTAAACTTTAGTTTGCGAAAAGAATTTGGGATTCCAATTCCATTTACTAAAAAAATTGCTGCCACCACTACCTTTGTCTCTTTCCTAGATGTAAATGGAAATGGGATAAAAGATAAAGATGAAACTAATTTACAAAATGTAGTTGTTAAGCTTAACAGAAACGAAGTTATTACCGATTATAATGGTGAAGCTACGATGAGAAATTTGAGTCTAGATAAATATAAATTAGAAGTTTTATCTCTAGAAGACTTAAGAGGCTGGTTTTCAAATACCTTAGACTCAATAGTAATTAACCAAGATGGAATTAATTACCTCCCATTTGTACGAGGAATTAAAGTGTATGGAGACGTTATTGTCGATCGTCAAAAAATAGCGATTGCAGATGATAAGCCATTGGATTTATCTCGTATTAAAATTAGTGCTGTTAAAGGGGATAAAATCTATAATACGTTGACAAATACAAATGGTCGTTTTGAATTTTACTTACCTTTTGGAGAGTACACCATTACGATGGATGAAGGGATTTTAAATGAACGCTTTAGGGTAACTCGTAATAATTTGCCCATTCGACTAAGAAATGAACAAGACGGTGTTTACATTTCTTTTTATATTGTAGAAAAAAGAAGAAAGGTCATCTTTAAAGACTTCTCTAAAAAGAAAAACTAATCGCATAATTACTCAAAGTCTATTACTATCTTTGCTGCCCAAATTTAATCATTGTGAGATTACATAGAAATCTAGTATATACTGTTATAGATAGCATTCGTGATATTTTTAACGAAGGAGTTTATGCAGATAAAGCAGTAGAAAAAGCATTAAAAAGAGACAAACGCTGGGGAAGCCGTGATCGAAAGTTTGTAGCGGAAACAATTTATGACATCGTTCGTTGGAAACGTTTGTATGCAGAGATTGCTGAAGTAAAAGAGCCTTTTGACAGAACAAATCTATGGCGTCTTTTTTCCGTTTGGTGTGTTTTAAAAGGGATAGCCCTACCCGACTGGAATCAAATAGTACAAACACCGACACGTCGTATCAAAGGAAAATTTGATGAGTTTTCTAAAATCAGAAAAATCAAAGAGTCCATTCCAGATTGGATGGATGAATTAGCTGTAGAAGAGCTTGGTGGAGAACTATGGTCTAAAGAACTTACAGCACTTAATAAACAAGCTGAAGTAATTTTAAGAACCAATACCTTAAATATTACTAAAGAAAATCTTCAAAAAGAGCTTCGTAAAGAGAATATTATTACTGAATTCATCCCTAACCATGAAGATGCGTTAAGGTTGCCAGAAAGAGCCAATGTATTTAAAACAGAATCTTTTAAGAGAGGTTATTTTGAAGTACAAGACGCCTCTTCTCAGTTAGTTGCAGAATACCTAGAGGTGACTCCTGGCATGAAAGTTATTGATGTTTGTGCTGGTGCTGGTGGAAAAACCTTGCATTTGGCTTCTTTTATGGAGAATAAGGGACAACTTATTGCCATGGATATTTATGAAAGTAAGCTGAAAAAATTAAAAATTAGAGCACGTAGAAATAAAGTTCATAATATAGACACACGAGTAATAGATTCTACGAAACCCATTAAAAAATTACATGACAAGGCAGACCGACTATTAATTGATGCTCCTTGTTCTGGAATTGGTGTACTACGTAGAAATCCAGATTCCAAATGGAAATTACAACCTGAGTTTTTAGATTCAATAAGAAAAGTACAACAAGACATCCTACAACAATACTCTAAAATGGTAAAACCTGGAGGTAAAATGGTGTATGCTACATGTTCTGTACTTCCTTCAGAAAATCAAAAACAAGTGAAAAAATTCTTAGCTTCTGAAGCTGGAAAAGAATTCACTTTTGTAAAAGATAAGAAAGTGTTAGTCCATGTTTCCGGATATGATGGATTCTACATGGCGTTGCTAGAACGTAAGTAATTAAAAAAGGCGATCTAATTAGATCGCCTTTTTTAGTTATCTTTTTATAAACTTCTTCTCATATGTTTTTTGAGAATCAGTATCCAATATCTTCAAGATATAGATCCCTTTGGCTAGCTTCTGTAGATTCATCTGAGCATCTCCTTGGATCGCTTTCTCAAAACTCAATTGCCCCATTATAGTATATACAGCTACTTTATAATTTCCTGGTTCTAATCGGATTGATAAGTCTAACTCTACTGGGTTCGGATATACATTGACACTCTTTCCAAAAATTTCTTCATTGGTAGAAAGTGTCCCGCCAGTTACTGTAATATTACCTCCAGCATCAAAAGGGTCTGACCATATTTGATTTGTATACACATCCGACCCTGTTAAGGTTTTCAAGAATGCTTCTAAAGCTAATTTCTCGTCATTTGTTAGATTTAATAGTTGATTTCCTGGTCCAGGAGGGTTTAATCTGTTGTCTAAATTTGTATTTGCAGGATTGTCTGGAATAGCGTTATAATGTTCTACTACCTCCAACAACGTAGTTAAACTCCCATCATGCATTAAAGGTCCGTTTAAACTTCCATTTGGATTTACAATATCACGTAATGATGGTGCTCTTGTATTGGTGAGGTCGATATCAGTTGCACTTCCTGCCACACCAATAATTCCATTGTTTAAACTATTTGGATCAATATCAAATTCTGGCGGTCCATGGCATCCTGCACAACCAGCACCTCCAATATTCGGAGGGTCTAAAAATAGTTGCTTTCCTTCATTCTCTTGTGTGGTATAATTAGGGAAATCGGTTTGTAAATTAGTTACTTGTACCAAACCAACATCAAATTTAGAATCGAAAGATTGAATACTTCGTACAAACTGACTCAATGCTTTTTGCATTCTATCTTCATTAATGGTCGTATCACCAAAGGCAAACTCAAACAGTGTTTGATAATACGTAATTGCAGAAAGTTTGGTAACCAAATCTGAAAAATCAGGATCGCCATTTGTCCCACTAAACCCCATCTCTACATGATCTTGAATTGGTTGGGTTACCTGATCTTCAAGAGAAGCAGCTCTTTCATCCCAGAAAAATTTTCCTTCATTTGAAAATCGACTGTTAATCAATCG
>JAESUF010000202.1 GCA_016763215.1 Flavobacteriaceae bacterium | reverse complement strand
TTTTTCACAAATGTAATTTGTCCTAGATTAATTCATGGCTAAAAAGTTGAATTTGTGAGATAATACAATAACTTTGGCAAAAGTAAGTTATGAAATAACCAGACAAGTATAAATACATTTTAAAGATGAAAAAAATTATTGCTGTGGCAATTTTATTGTGCGTTTGTAGCACATCATTAGGGCAAAATAAAGAGAATAGATGGGTGGTTGGTATTAGCGGATCACTTGTTAGTTTTGGAGATGCAGGAATAAATAGTAGCCTAAAAGAACGGTTTAATGTTCAAATCCCAAAATTGAATGTATCTAGATATATGTACAAAGGGTTAACGTTAGATGCTGGAGTTACTTTTGGGACGCTAGACAAACTCAATGGTTTTTTTAGCAATTCATTTGACTATTTTTCATTAGATGGAAATATACGATATGACTTTAATCTGTCAGACGAAAATTTAGTGCCTTATATAGGGCTTGGTGGAAGTATTGTTGGAGCTCCAACAAAAACCATTCCTGGTTCTAAAGCAACACCCACTATCAATTTTACTTTTGGTGGAACTTTTTGGATTTCTCCTCACTGGGGAATCAACGCACAAGGAACCTATAAGTATTCACGAGACGAGTATGAAAGCATGCGGTCTCACTCACAATTATCAGCCGGATTGGTTTATAGTTTAAACCCAAGAGTCTTGTTGTTTAGACTATGGGATGGCCGTAGAGGGAGATAAATTGTTCTCTTTAAGAATCGATAAAAAATAGTACATAAACGTATTGAAAATCAGAAACAATCTTGTTTCTGATTTTTTTTGTGCCTACTTTTTTTCATCTCATTCCAATAATTTCCCTCTTTATTCCATTTTATTAAAAACAACCATTACTTTTTCTTCTCTTTGGTATAGAATTACTAAAATAAAAAGATAGTAATTCTATACACATGGCGGAATCCGAAAAGCCTTTAGAGTAGGACGTATTTTAAATTATTTATTATGAATGTTGCCAAACAAAAAATCACAACACAAAAAATTACGAAATTCAAACCTAAATTTGCTTATAAAGAAGTAAAAAGTTCAATCGGAAATGTCTTGTTGCTTAGCTTTTTCAATAACTACCCTAGAAACATAAAGCCATTGCCTCCAATTGCTCAAGCATGTTTGACTAATGATAAAACACAAATTTCTGTGTCTGCAATTGTATTTGTAGGTTTGACGGAACTAGACAACCCAATAGTGTTTGATGGTTTTAATATTATTCAAGAACATGTTTTTTCAAATGAAGGAGTTCCTGAAATAGAATTAGATATATGTTATTCATCAGTGGACCAGAATCTAGAAGATTTTGTACCTGTGTTAGTGCAATTTGAGACAGAACCGATAGAAGGTCCTCAAGGGGAGGTTATTACCTTAGAAAAGGTTAAAACTATTACTAGTTATTTAAAAAATGTGGACCCTGAAGGTTCAAGAGGAACAGTTACAACTGTGCAATCAGATGATGATTAATAATTGTTAAAGCTTAAAAGGAACTAAAAAACCAGTATTTATACTGGTTTTTTTTTGAAGATAAAGTAGTAGTTTAAGACATTAATTTATATAGATAATGTTTAGAAAGATTGCTGTTCTGATTTTTTTCCTCAGTCCTTTTTTTTTACTTGCTCAAAAGAGCAAAAAATTAAGCCCTTTTTTCAAAGCAATTGAATTAAAAAGTAATGATTTGACGTTCGAAAAAGGTCTTGAGATGGCAAGGCATTTTTTTTTGCAAAAACAATGGGATTCCACATTGATATATGCAGCTAAGTACATTGATGCAGATAATTTAAATAGGAGGGAAAATGACTATTCCCATTTCTTCAAAGCCTATAGCTTAAATCGAAAAAAGTTGTTTAAGCAGGCAGAGAAAGAGTTTAATAAGGTTTCAAAAGAGTTTGATTTTTATAAAAAAATTTACATTTATAAAGGAGGAATTTCACTAGAACAAAGAAGATTTGAAAATGCCATTTTCAATTTTAAAAAAGCATTGCAAAATATAGAAAAGAGTGCTTTGATTGGGGTGATGATAAGTACGGTTGAGAATAATATTGGGCTTTGTTATTTACATCTAGAAGAATTTGATCAAGCAGATGAGTATTTGTCAAAAAGTATCAAATCTGTAGAACTTACTGGAGATACTATTAAATTGATTGGTTCTTATGGAAACTTAGCTACGATGTATTACGATCAAGAAATAGATGAAAAAGCTATTCCCTATTTTAAAAAAGCATATCAATTAGCAGAGAAGGTACAAGATTATGAGTTGAAACAAAATACAGCACTTAATATGGCAATTGTTGAAGAGAATCGAAAGAATTTCGCCAAAGCGCTGGTATACAGAAAAGAATATGAGAAATGGCAAAAATTATTAAATGACCAAGACCGTATTTATGAAACGGCTCAGTTAGAAAAGAAAATAGCCGTTGATGAAAAACAAAAACAAGTTAGGGTACTGCAAGCTGAGAATAAAGTGAAAGAGGCGCAGAATAAAGTGTTTTTGTATTCGGGGATTTTTCTATTATTTCTATTAGGTATTCTGTTTTCCTCATTCAAAGGGAAAGTCAAACGCAATAAAATCATCACAGAACAAAAAGAGGATTTGGACGTATTGAACGCGACCAAAGACAAGCTTTTTTCCATTGTGAGTCATGATTTACGCTCTTCGGTAAATGCAATCAAAACAAGTAATAAGAAGTTGTTGAATAAGCTAGAAAAAGGGAGTCCAGAAGGGTTAAAAGAAACCGTACAGCAAAATGGTGCGATTGTTAATGGTGCGTACGGTTTGTTAGATAATTTGTTGCATTGGGCATTGTTACAAACCAAACAATCCTATTTTGAAGTTACACAGCAGCGGCTATTTGTAATTGTAGAACACGTTGTGTATAATTACAAACCTTTGATGGAGGAAAAGAACATTTCTTTTGAAAATCAGGTTTTAAAAACGGATATTGTATACGTAGATCAAGAGTCTTTGAAAATTATTTTACGAAATCTAGTCGACAATGCCATCAAATTTTCTAATGCTGAGGGAACGATTAAAATTTATACTCGGAACGAGGGTGAGCAGTCTTGCGATTTGATTGTTGAGGATAACGGATTGGGAATTGATCAAGAAACTCAAAAAGAACTCCTAAGAAACACGAATTTGCTTTCTAAGAAAAAAAATGAAGATATTTTAGGAACAGGGTTGGGATTGCATTTAGTGAAATCCATGATTCAAAAAAATGATGGAAAATTCTCAATTGAAAGCGAACTTGGAAAAGGAACAAAAATGATTATTTCACTCCCTAAAAACAACTCAAATGGATAATATTAATGTACTCATTGTTGAAGATACCCTTACAGAAAGTAATGCGCTCGTTGAGGTACTTACTGATAATGGTTATCATGTAGTTGGTGTTGCCAGCACTCACAAAGAAGCATTGGATCTTTTTTACACCACAAAAGTAGATATTGCCATTATTGATATTTTCTTGAATGGAAGTCCAGATGGAATTTCCTTCGCAGAAACCATTAATGCAATTCCAAACAAGGCAAAACCTTTTGTGTTCCTTACGAGTTCTACCGATCGTAACATCTTTGAGAGAGCAAAATTAACACACCCTTATAGCTATCTCGTAAAACCCTTTAATGAACTTGAAATCTTGTACGCAATAGATACTGCCGTTGAAAAATTTTACGACCAAACGGATGCGTTTTTAAATGAAGAATCCGCTACAGTAATTAGTACAGAAAGCATTTTTATTAAAAAAGGAAAATCCTTAAAGAAAGTTCTGGTCAATGATATTATTTATATTGAAGTAGAAGAAAAATACTGCAATATTATTACAGAAAAAGAAAAGTTTGTCATTCTCATTTCATTGGTCAAGATTTTGGAGTTGTTAGACAAAACAAAATTCTACAGAACACATCGAAACTTTATTGTCAATTCCGAAAAGATTGTTGAGATTGTTCTAAGTGACAACCTGATTCTTTTGTCTGGAAATCACAAAGCAACATTGAGTGATACCTACAAAGACATTACCAGGAAAATTCGCACACTTCGGTAATTCGTAAATATATTTTCACTTTTGTGGTCACTGCAAGCCGAGCGAAGCAGTCTGCACATTGTTATCCGTTAATCTTCCTTAGATTTTCTACTTCATGGAAGAGAATCTCTGTCTCATTCCATTTCTTCCATTTACCGCGAATTTCTCAATTAATTTCACTTCAGAAATAAACGCTAGCAAACAATTTCTAACAACGTTTTATTCATCATTCTAGAGTACAAACCCATCTGTGTTTCAGATTCAATATAAAGTATTTGTAGCATTGTGATTAAAGCAATTAGAAAGTGGAGCAGATCCCACAGTAAAAAACGACCTGTCCTCGTAGGTAATGAGGAGGCGGAATCCGAAAAGCTTTATGAGTAGGAGAATTTAAAATTTATAATTATGGAAATTGCAATAGATGCAAATGAAAATAGTGCTACAGGAGGGACTGGAAAAGTAGTTCAACATTTAAACCTTCAATCAAAAGATATTATTACTATTTTTTGTGATCGAGAAGATCAATGGGATCTTTTTTATGGAGAATCAGGGTTTGCGACAAATGCTAACGGGATAGACAATCATACGATTACTATAGGCGATACAGGGCAAGTATTTAGGTCTGGTTCATTAGTTGGGAGTTTAGATGATGGTAAAACTTTTTTTTCTGTAGGTACATTTACACAAATTACAGTTCTTGAGGGTGGGCCTAATCCTACATTAAAACTTTATTGCGCTGATTCGGATAAAGATAATAATGCCGGCTTTATAAAAGCTAGAATAATGAAATCAAGTTAATGAATTGATATTTCGAAGAGTACAGTTGAAAGGCATTTCTATTTTAAATAGTAATGCCTTTTTGTTATTAGCTCCCAATCGTCAATCCACCAATAAATTATTTGGAGAAGTTAGGTGTAAAACCATAAATGTAATGCTCTGTTGGCTTCTTGTAATTTAAAGACAAACTAAGACTGTTGGAGCGCTCTTTCTTTAAATTATGAGCAAGAAAAAAGTATAAAGTCTCATGGGTAAAATAATTTTTAGACAAGACTAAAAATATTTTTAATGAAACAAAAATAACATACCTTTGTGTGATTATATTATTAAGGATGTTTACATTATCTGAAGAGAATTATTTAAAAGCAATTTATCATTTAGAAAATATTTCTGAAAAAGGAGCAAGTACAAATGCTATTGCTAAAAAATTAGAGACGAAGGCTTCATCTGTTACTGACATGGTGAAAAAATTAGCAGAAAAAAGCGTGCTTGTTTATCAAAAGTACCAAGGGGTAACGTTAACCAATGAAGGCAAGAAAACAGCGGCTATGATTATCAGGAAACATCGCCTTTGGGAAGTGTTTTTAGTTGAGAAACTAAACTTTAATTGGGATGAAGTACATGATGTTGCTGAGCAATTAGAGCATATTAAATCTTCAAAATTAATTGATGAGATAGATGTGTTGTTAGGTTTTCCAACGGTAGACCCACACGGAGATCCTATTCCTGATAAAAATGGAGAAATTACAGCCCAGAAAAAAGTAAAACTATCAACCTTACACGAAAATGAAGAAACTGTTTTACTGGCAGTGAAAGATTCTTCGGATGCTTTTTAAGGTATTTGAATAAAAAGAAAATAGCTATTGGTAATTCGATAAAAGTAATTTACAAAGAACCTTTTGACAATTCTATAGTAACCTTGATTAATGGCGTTGAATTGTTAATAACAAAAGAGGTCGCTGAAAACTTATTAGTTAAAGAGAATAATGCAAATTAAAATGAAAAAATACGCTTATATATTATTGGTTGTAATGATGGTTGCTTGTCAGCAAAAAGAGAAACCTAAGAATGCAAAACTTCAAATCGTCACAACCACAACAATGATTACAGATTTAGTAAAAAACATTGTTGGCGATAAAATTGAAGTAAAAGGGTTGATGGGAGCAGGAGTAGATCCGCACTTATATAAAGCAAGTGAAGGAGATGTAAGTAAATTATTTAATGCAGACATAATTATTTATAACGGAATCCATTTAGAAGGGAAACTGGAAGAAGTATTCGAGAAGATGCGTTACCAAAATAAAAAGACCACTGCCGTTGCAGATGCTATCGACAAAAGCAATTTGATTGAATCGGAATTCTTTGCATCAAATTATGATCCGCATATTTGGTTTGATATCTCTAATTGGGAAATAATCACAAAATATTTAGTGGATCAATTGTCTGAATTCGATTCAAAAAATGCAAAATTTTACCAAGAGAACGGAAACGAGTACCTAAAAAAATTGGCAGAATTAAAAACAACAATTACTGAGTTAATTGACCCGTTGCCAGTAGAGAAAAGAATTCTCGTAACGGCGCACGACGCTTTTAATTATTTTGGAAAAGCATTTCAGTTCAATGTTGTTGGTTTACAGGGATTGTCTACTGCTACAGAAGCAGGAGTGAAGGACGTACAAAAAATGGCCGCTTTTATCATGGAGAAAAACGTGAAAGCCATTTTTATAGAAAGTTCTGTGCCCAAAAGAACTGTTGAAGCTTTACAAGAGGCTGTAAGATATAAAGGTCACGAGATTGTGATCGGAGGGACTTTATATTCTGATGCGCTTGGAGATTATGGAACTATTGAAGGGACGTATATCGGAATGTATAAGCACAATGTAAAAATAATCATTAGCTCATTGCAGAAGTAAGATGGAACAACAAAAACTAGCAGTAACCATAGATGATTTAACCGTAGCTTACAATTACAAGCCTGTATTGTGGGATATTGACTTGGTAATTCCAGAAGGAGTAATGATGGCAATTGTTGGACCAAATGGAGCAGGAAAATCAACGTTGATTAAAGCAATTTTAGGGATTATAGAGCCTATCGCTGGAAGTGTTTCTATTTATGGGAAACCCTACAAAAAACAACGAAAACTAGTTGGTTATGTCCCTCAGAAAGGAAGTGTAGATTGAGATTTTCCTACAACATCTTTGGATGTTGTTATGATGGGGACTTATGGTAGTTTGGGTTGGATTAAAAGACCTGGAAAAAAAGAACGTAAAACTTCTTTAGAAGCTTTAGAAAAGGTAGGGATGCTTTCTTTTAAAGATAGACAGATTAGTCAATTGTCTGGAGGGCAACAACAACGCGTGTTTTTAGCCCGGGCACTTGCTCAGGATGCCGCTATCTATTTTATGGATGAGCCTTTTCAAGGGGTAGATGCAACAACAGAGATTGCTATTATCAATATTTTAAAAGAATTACGTAAAGAAGGAAAGACAGTTGTTGTTGTACACCATGATTTACAAACTGTTCCCGAATATTTTGATTGGGTTACTTTTTTGAATGTAAAAAAGATAGCAACGGGTCCAGTGAAGGAGATTTTTAATGATGATAACTTGACAAAAACCTACGGAATCAACTATAAGGTAAGTGTTCAGAAATAAAAATAAATAAAGAATAAAAGCGATGAGCTTTACGGAATACTTTGAATTACTTTTTAACGACTATACCCTAAGAACGATTAGCTTAGGAACGGCTATTTTGGGTGCTATTTGCGGAATGTTGGGTAGTTTTGCTGTGTTGAGAAAGCAGAGCCTTTTAG
>JAESUF010000201.1 GCA_016763215.1 Flavobacteriaceae bacterium | reverse complement strand
CCTTATTAAGTTTGTGAAGGTTTTCTAACACCCAAATACAAGAACTACGATGAATATGAGGAATGTATAAAGTAACTACTCGTGTAGCACCATCATCAAAATCTAAAAGCTTGGTTACAATGTTTTTATTTGATAAGTAATCGTACTTTCCTTTAATCTCCTGAGGAACAGCACCAGGGTTCTGCTGAAAATCATAATAACAGGTCATCTCATTTTCAGAAAAAATCTCGTAGACAGTTTTACATCCGTTACAGCAGAATGATTTGTCCTGACTCTTTAAACCTGTTTTATCACATAGATTACCGCAGTGATAACATAATTGATAGTCCATAATTATTTACTCTTTGCCTACAGCAAATTTCCTACATCATTTTCCTAAAAAATATGATATTTATCAGCTTTTTTCAGTAAATTAGAGATACTATATCGTCATCAAAAAATGAGTAAATGTGATCAATGTATCGTCCGTCAATTGAACTCTTTAGGTGAACTAACTAAAGATGAACTCCTTCGTATTTCTGGGTGTAAATCTTCCGAATTGATTAAAAAAGGAGATGTCCTTTTTAATGAAGGTGAATATATCAATGGAGTCTATTGTATTAAAGATGGGGTTTGTAAAGTCACTAAAATGAGTTCTAACGGGAGAGAACAAATAGTGAAACTGGTTAAAAAAGGAGATCTCTTAGGTGAGCGTAGTTTGGTTAGTAATGAAGCAGCCAATTTAAAAGCTACTGCCATTAATGATATGGAAGTTTGCTTTATTCCAAAGTATGAGATTGTAAGAGATATCAATACCAATTCTAAGTTTGCAATGAGCGTCTTAAAAGATTTGGCAAGCTCTTTAAAAGAAGCGGATAATGTAATTGTTGACATGGCTCAAAAGACCGTAAAACAACGATTAGCAGAAACATTATTATACTTAAATAAATCTCATAGCTCTGGTCTAGAAAATGGTCTCTTAGACATTCAATTGTCTAGAGAAGACATTGCCAATATTATTGGTACAGCTACAGAATCTGCTATTCGATTGTTATCTACATTCAAAAAAGAAAAATTAATCCGTTTAAAAGGGAAAGAAATTTATATTTTAGACACGAAACAACTTCAGCGAATTGCTGAAAATTTTTAATCCTTAGTGCGTGAAATTTCTCTGGTGGTATTTTGTCAAAATCCTTGTTAAGTCGTCTTTGTTCTTTTATTCGAAAAGAATTAGAGTAACTGGCAAAAAAAACATTCCAAAAAAAGGAGCTGTACTCTTTATGGTTAACCATCCTAATGGATTGATAGACCCACTAATTATTGCTGTGAATAATCCAAGAGTACAACATTTCTTAGTCCAAGCAGCTGTCTTTAAAAGCCCTCTAGTCAAAAAGTTTTTAAGTACTTTAAATTTGATGCCTATTTACAGAATTCGAGATGGAGTGCAACAGCTTGGTAGAAATCAAGAAATATTTGAAAAATGTTTTTCAATTTTTGACAATCAAAAAGCATTGATGATTTTTCCTGAAGGAAGCCATGAACGAAAGAGGACTATTAGGCCTTTGAGCAAAGGATTTTCTAGAATTGTTTTTGGGGCTTTGGAAAGAAACCCTGAATTAAAAATCCATATTGTCCCTGTGGGGCTTACCTACCAAAATTCGTCTGTTTACCCTGCTAATATTACACTTCAATACGGCCCTCCAATTCTAGCAAACGACTATTACGATGTCAACAATTTAAATGCAGAAACAAAACGACTAAAAAATGTTATTTCTAGGCAGTTAGAAGAATTGGCTGTCCACATTCCAAACGATGAAAATTATCAAACTACATTGACAGAGCTCAACAAAGAAAATGTTGATTTCACAAAGGTGAGCGAAGTAAATGAGATGATTCGTTTAGGTAAAATATCAGGAAGAAAGAGGCGAGTAAACCTTTTCGGCTTTTTAAAATATATTATCATTCTAAACAGTATTATTCCTTGGTTACTCTGGAAATTTGTTGATCGTAAAAATGATGAGATTGAATTTGTAGATACCTTCCGTTATGCAATCAGTACCGTCACTTTTGGTCTGTTTTATTTACTACAAACATTTTTAGTCACATTCTTTTTTGATTGGAAAATAGGATTCTCTTACTTGGTAGCTTCTTCAATTTTAGTTCTACTGTATAGCAAGTCTCACCCTACTCCGGCAGAATAGCTTCTTGAATGATTCGCTGTACTTCCGTTCTAATATCTTCTTTTACCAAACCTCTGTTTTCCATCGTTGGATAGACTCTATTGGAAAGAAACACATAAACGATACCGCTTTCAGGATCTGCCCAAGTATAGGCTCCCGTAAAACCACTATGTCCAAAACTTTGATTAGAGACACATCCGCAAGTTGCTTCAATATCTGGATTTAATTGTGGCTTATCAAACCCCAAACCTCTACGCACTTTTTCGTCTGCATAATACCGCTTATTAAATTTATCAAAAGTCGTAGATTTAAAATAGCGCTTTCCTCCATAATACCCTTTTTGAAGATATAATTGCATCATTTTAGCAACATCGTTCGCATTCGCAAACAAACCAGCGTGACCTCCTACTCCACCTAACATCGCAGCTCCCATGTCATGAACATGTCCATGCAATAACTGATTTCTAAAATAGGTGTCTTTTTCTGTAGGAATAATTTCTCTTTTCGAATATTTCTGTAAAGGAAGGTAAGACATTCTGTCTGCTCCTAATGACTTGTAAAATTCATTTTGCACCAGAACATCTAAACTTTTTTTATACTTTCTTTCTATCGCTTCTTTAAAAATATAATACCCTAAATCGCTATACTTATATCCCGTTTTCTCTCTTTGATCTGCTTCCTTGATATACTTGTAAATTGAATCTTTATAGGAAGAACTCAAATAAAGATTCTCTGCTACTTGAATACTATATTTCTTTGATTTTATTGAGCTGTAGTATTTCTTTAGGTTCTTCTTGGTAATACTATCTTGTGTTAAGGTATAGAAAGGAATCCAAGCTTGTAAGCGTCCATAATGGGATAAAATCTCTTGTACAGTTACCGTATCCTTATTTGACTTTTTAAATTTTGGTAAAATATCGCGAATACTAGCTGTTAATTTAATTTTCCGGTCTTCTTCAGCTTTCATTAACATGGGTAATGAAGCTAAAATTTTGGTTAAAGATGCAACATCATATAGATCACTGTTCTTTACTGTGTCTTTCTTTTTATCGGTATGATAGCCAAAGCTTTTTTCATAAATCACTTGCCCATACCTAGCCACTAAAACTTGTAATCCAGGTGCCATTTTTTCTTGTAAAACTACCTTAGCGATAGAATCTATTCTTTTTAATTTCTCGGAAGACATCCCTACTGCTTCTGGAATAGAGTATTGAAGTCTCTGTAAATTTTGAGTTATGATTCCAACTCCTTCCTTGAATTCTTTTTTAATAGAAACCGGTAACTTTCCCTTTGCTTCTATCGCTCCAAAAATAGTTTGCGCAGCAATTTCTTGTGCTACTTTACTATTTTGGTATCCAATTAAAATTCCTTCAATATTTGTAAATGATTTTACATCCAATAAACTATAGGGACTTGCAAGAATACTCAAGATTGTTTTTTTCTGTCTCGCAATTTCATGCAACCACACCAGTTCTTTATCTTCAAACTTAAACCCTTTCCAAGGATGTGCATTCGATTTATGGAAACCTACAATCACCAAATCAAATTCTTTAAGTGCATTAACAACACCATCTAATTTATCTTCAGTAATGTGAGTAATTTCTGTGTATTTCTTTAAGGTATTTAGGAAGACACTTCCATCATCATCTCCCAAACTTATATAGGCTATTTTTTCAACCTTTTTTAAATCCTTAACGGGAAGTATTTTTCTTTTGTTTTTAATAATTGTCATTGAGTTCTTCACCAATTCACGGTGTAAAACCTCGTCTCCAGTAGTGTTTAAGTCTTCTACTAAGTTCAATGTATCAATGGGTTGGTAGTTATTCAACCCTGCCCAATATTTGGCTAACAATATCTTACGAGTAGATTCGTCTATACGCTCTTCGGTTAAAGTTCCTGAGAGTAATGATTTCTTCATCAAGTCTATTGTCGCTGGTACATCTTGTGGTATTAATAGCACGTCATTCCCTGCTAAAATTGCAGCCAAATCAATTTCAGAAGATGTAGAATAATCTGCTGCTCCTTTCATGTTTAGTCCATCAGTAAAAATCAGCCCTAAAAAACCTAGCGTATCTTTTAACAAACCAGTAACCACATTTGATGACAATGATGTTGGTAATTTAGGGTTCGGCTCTAATGCTGGGATACTCAAATGAGCAGTCATGACACTTGCCATTCCTGCATCAAAAACTTTTTTATACGGGTACAACTCAATCGATTCTAATCGATCTATATCAAAATTTAATACAGGTAATTTATAGTGTGAGTCTGTGGCTGTATCTCCATGCCCAGGAAAGTGCTTTGCATTTGCTAAAACATTTTGACTTTGCATCCCTTGACTAAAAGCAATTGCTTTTTGAGTGACATTCTCTTTATTTTCTCCAAAAGATCGATTTCCGATAATTGGATTTAACGGATTGATATTAATGTCTACCACAGGAGCAAAATTGACATGAATCCCTAAGCGTTTACAATGTCTTCCTAAATGCTCTCCAAACTGACGAATAAGATTGTTGTCTTGAATCGCTCCTAATGTCATGTTCCAAGGAAAACGATAGGTATTCTTTAAACGCATATCTAATCCCCATTCCCCATCAAAACCAATCATTAAAGGAACTTTAGACAGTGATTGATATTCATTGGTCAGTTCTGCTTGTTTGGTAGGAGTACCATGCATGAAAATAAGATTTCCTACATGGTATTTTTCTATCATTTCTTTGATGAAATTCTCATGTACCGAATCTTTATTAGAATACGCTTGTATCATAAAAAGCTGACCTATTTTCTCATCAATACTCATGGATTTCAGAATGCTATCTACCCATTTTTCTTGCGCGTAATAATCGTCT
>JAESUF010000200.1 GCA_016763215.1 Flavobacteriaceae bacterium | reverse complement strand
AGGTGCCACTTTTGATGTATGCTTACGTTTTTTACATGAAAACCCTTGGGGACGCTTAAGAGAACTTAGGACTGCCGTACCAAATATATTATTACAAATGCTCCTTAGAGGCTCTAATGCTGTGGGTTATAAAGCATATCCTGATAATTTAATTGAAAGTTTTGTTGAAAAATCTTGGGAGAATGGTGTCGATATCTTTAGAATTTTCGATTCATTAAATTGGGTAAAAGCAATGGAGCCAAGTATCAGTTATGTTCGTAATAGAACAGGGGGTATTGCAGAAGGAGCAATTAGTTATACCGGAGATATTTTAGATACAAGTCAAACCAAATACAATCTCAAATATTACACACAATTAGCTAAAGATTTAGAAAATGCAGGTGCACATATGTTGGCTATAAAAGATATGGCTGGCCTACTAAAACCATATGCTGCTACTGAGTTAGTTGGTGCATTAAAAGACACAGTAAACATTCCAATACATTTGCATACACATGATACCTCCTCATTACAAACTGCAACCTATTTAAAAGCTATTGAAGCTGGAGTTGATGTTGTTGATGTTGCTTTAGGTGGATTATCGGGCTTAACATCACAACCCAATTTCAATGCAGTTATTGAGATGATGAAATACCAACCAAGAGCTCATGATTTTGAGATTGATTCTTTAAATGAGTTTTCAAATTTCTGGGAAGATACAAGAGAGATGTATTACCCATTTGAATCTGGATTAAAAGCAGGAACAGCAGAAGTATTTAGGCATGAAATCCCAGGAGGGCAATATTCGAACCTTAGACCTCAAGCTATTGCTTTAGGTTTAGGTGATCAATTTGATGAGGTTAAAAAAATGTATGCTCAGGTAAATACAATGTTTGGTAATTTGATTAAGGTTACACCAAGTTCCAAAGTTGTTGGTGATATGGCAATATTTATGGTTACAAATAACCTAACTCCAGAAGATGTAATGAAACGAGGGAATGAAATTTCGTTTCCAGAATCTGTAATTAATTTCTTTAAAGGAGATTTAGGGCAACCTGTTGGTGGGTTTCCAGTGAAACTGCAAAAGATCATTCTTAAAAACCATCAACCTTATAAAGAGCGGCCTAATGCACATTTAGAACCTATAAAATTTGATGAAGAATATGCCGTTTTCAAAAAGAAATTCCAAAAAGGGTTTACACGGGCTATTGAAATTGAAGATTTCTTATCCTATACATTATACCCAAAAGTATTTGAGCAGGCGCATGAAAATTATAAACTCTATGGAAATCTAGCGTTGGTTCCCACCAAGAATTTCTTTTACGGGATGAAACTCCGAGAAGAAACATTGATAGAATTAGAACCTGGAAAAACGATTATTGTTCGATTGCTTTCTGTTGGAATACCGAATGAGGAAGGAATGAGAATCGTTTTCTTTAAAGTGAATGGTGAGAACCGATTTGTTGAAGTTTTAGATAAGTCGGTAAACATTAAAAAAGAGGAGAATATAAAAATTGATGAGGAAGATACAAATCAAATTGGTGCGCCTCTACAAGGATCACTATATAAAGTATTAGTTAAAAAAGGTCAAGAGATTAAAGAAAATGATCCTTTGTTTGTCATTGAAGCCATGAAAATGGAAACAACAGTGACAGCCTTTAAAGAAGGAAAAGTAAAATCGATAACACTTAAAGAAAGTGATATGGTTAAACAAGACGATTTAATTATGATTATTGAGTAAGCCTGTTTTTATAATGAAACGATAAACTTGGAGATGAGCTCTTTCTTACGTCACTATCGAATCGTTTTGATTGAATAATCAAAAAATTATATGTTTTTAGCCTCCTTCTTTTCAAGTTTTATTTGTGAGAAGGAGCTAGAGGATATAGATTCGAATTTTTACTCTTTTACCAACGCTACATTCATACTTCTCCCAGCCATATGAAAAGTTAATGACTTGACTTATCATCTTCAAAAAGATAATCAGCAAACATCTCATGAGGTAAGCCTAGCACCAATAATTTGTTTTCGGTGACCGGGACTGCTTTTACCATAGGTGCATCGTTAACAAACATGGTGAATTCTCCATCAATCAATTTTAAATTTGCTACTAATGCAGATTCTAATGGTGGGTATCCAGATCCAGGTAAGGTAAATCCAGCGGGCATCCAAAAATCACATTTGAATCGCTCTAAAATTTTATGGTTAAATTTTTCTTCGTTTTTTAGACTGTCGTACAGTTTTGCAGGAATAGTTCCAGGCTTAAATAGCTTAAGTAAATTTTCATCAACGGCAACATCAATCACAAGGTGCACTCTGGTTACATCACTTTTGTTATAAACGGAATGCGGCATTGTGAAATCACCATACCAAAATTCTCCTTCTTGCCAAAACTGTCGCTCGTGTGCAAGATTGAATTCTACTCCTGGGTTTGTAAATACAGGGATGTGCAACCGAACAATGCGTCCAGATAAAAAAGTATCTGCATGCTCTTTTATTATACCTCCAGGTCCTAAATCCAAAAAACGAACAAGCCTCAACTGAAGATTAAGCTCAGCTATAAAGGGAAGTAAAGACTCTAGGTTTTCTAATGATCCTCCTGTGGCATATACAGAAAGTGAATTCCAAGAAATACTCCCAGTACCTGGGTAATTTGCAGGTTTTGTTTCAATATGACTAAGTGAACGGTATGCTTCTTGAAGCAGGTTTTTATCGAAGGTTTTGTTTAATTGGATACTTGCAGATGACATAAATTTGAGATTTCATTTAACCAAAATAGATTTATTAATTGTAAATATTATAATACATTTGAAGAGATTGTATGGTTTATTAAAAAAATAATCGGGTCAAAGAACTAATTCATTACCAGTATTGTATAAAATTTTGGCACAATAACCATTACTAAACTAACAAAAGATTATTAAAAATGACATACAAGTGTTTATTTGTAAATCCGATACGTAATGGGAAAACTTTGGTTACTTATTTTAAGGAAAGAGAGCAGGAAGTCTATGCATTAATTGAGGTAGGAAAGATTCGTAAAATCAAACAAGGTGAAATTTCACAAGGAGAGAAGGATGAGTTTGATCCGAGATATTATAGTAAGTGTTTTTTTAGTATTGAACAAGTTCTAGAATCTGGTATTGACTTTGATTTTATTATTCCAGGAGGAGAAGCAGGTGTAGAAAGTTGCGATATTTTAACCACTAAACTTGGTTTAGTTGGAAATGATTCGGATACAACGGACTATAGAAGAGATAAGTTTATAATGCAAGAGCAACTAAAGTTGAAGGGGCTTCCGTATGCTAAAAGTATGTTGGTAGATTTGTCTGTTGGAAAACGATTGTCAGTTGAAAGCTTAAAGGGTTTTTCTTTTCCTGTGGTATTGAAACCTGCATATGGTACTGGAACGCAAGAAGTTTTCTACTGTAAGGATATAGAAGAAGTTAATACTCGATTAGAAAAGATAGAATACGGAACTATAAATTGGACTTTTTCAAAGACGACCCACTTTGTAATACAAGAGTTTTTGGAAGGTGAGGAATATGGGCTCGATTATATTGTACACAAAAATGTGCCTTATGTATATGTTGTGTCAAGGTATTATAAGAACTTTAAAGTGGGGAATAAACACATCAGGACTGAAGTTCTTTTCTTCAGCCCCGATGATCCGAAATATGCTAGTCTTATCGAATATGGAAAAAAGGTTCTCAATGCTCTGCAACTAAAAGATGGAGCTGCTCATATCGAGTTCATTAGCAATGGGGAAGAACATTTTATGATTGACCTGGGTGCACGAATGCGAGGAGGAGGGTATACCTCACATGATGATCGAGTTTATTCGATGGGCCTCCTTGAGGCAATTTATGATAAATATATTAATGATGGTCGAAATTTAAAAGACAGTATTTTAGTAAGGCATGGAATATATTCGGCGATAAATGCCTCTAAGGGAGGAGTATTTCAAGGCCTCTCTTCCTCGGAAAAAGAAAGATTAGCTCAACTTCCTTTATTGAAGGAACTCAAATTAGATCTTCAAATTAATCAACCCTATGAAAGAACGATCGATCTTTTGAGTTCAAAAGGAGTTGCAAAAATAATAGGAGAAGATAAAATAGAAGTTGCAAATACTGCCAGAGAAATCTACATGATTCTAGAAAATCACCTTGGTGATTGGTATCAAAATATTCCTTTAGATATAGAAAGCTGTAATTAAATATCAAAAAAAGAATGCAATTCCCTAAATGCCAACTTTCAGGTATTTAAATAACCAGTTCTCAACTATATTAACTTGTCGTCTACATTGAATTTAGTTTTCACCTTCCGAAAGGCATTCATTTTTTAAGAATTGGATGATGACAATTCTAAACCAAATCTATCATTAAAGGTTGTTTTTCATCTAATATTAAGAGAACTGCCTAAAAACAACTAGGTATTTATACCTAATT
>JAESUF010000199.1 GCA_016763215.1 Flavobacteriaceae bacterium | reverse complement strand
TTTGTATTGTTCTTTGGAGTAATGTCAATTTTTTCAGAATCATTTGTAGGTGTAGAAATATTACCTACAATAAAGAAGAACGGGATTAAAATAGCAAGCAATCCGAAAAACCAAATAATAATGATTCTTCTACGCTTTTTCTCTGCTTTTAAATTTGCTTCAATGCTCTCCCAAACTGTAGTGTCTGGCGAGCTCTTGTAATTTTTTAATGCCTCTTTAAAAACAGGACCTATGTCTTTTTTAGTTTTCATTGGATACCGGTTTTTGTATGTCCGTAATACGTTCTTTCAATAACAACTTGGCTCTATGCAGGTTCGATTTTGAAGTGCCCACACTTATAGATAAAAGCGTTGCAATTTCTTTATGAGAGTAGTCGTCTAACTCATATAAGTTAAAAACCAATCGATATTTTGGAGGCAAACTTTGTATAGAATGTAAAATTGTATCCAATGAAATGTCATTAGTTGGTTCTTCAATAGTGGTTGCTTTATCTAAAAATAGATCGTCATTAATTGGTGTTGAAAAGACCTCTTTTTTGTACCGATCAATTGCTTTATAAATAACAATCCGTTTCATCCGGCCTTCAAAAGACCCCTTGCCTTTATATTTCTTGATGCTCTTATAAATATCAAGAAAAGAATCGTGAAGGTTGTCTTGAGCCTCCTCTCGGTTTGTACAATACTTTAGAGATAGGACAAAGAGACGATCTTTATATCGTTGATATAACTCGCCCTGAGCTTTGAGCTCTTTTGATTTACACTTCTCTATTAATTTCTCTAAATTGAAAGTCGTCAATTGTATTCAGTATTCTTTAAAAACTCCCTTTTCTTTACTCTGTAAACTCTACGGTAAACCTAGAGAACAATACTCCATCATTATAGGTCCTGTACTCATTCAAATAATCATAATTATTAGTTCCAGTTTCATTCATGAATTCAAAAGTGATTTGAGAATTCCCCACAAAAGTGGCGTTAAATGTTTTGAATGAATTGTTTGAGATTGCCTTAGAGGCAAAATAATTTAATGGAGTACTTCTCTGTAATAGATGATATAATAACATTAGGGTCTCTTTTCCATAAGTGTTTTGATAAACTAAAGATAAAAGATTTAGGCTTGTCTCATGAGTAATAGTAGTAGATTGTGAATTCATTAATACATTATTAGCATCTTTTATAAGATGATCTTCAGCAATTAAGTTATCGTTTATATCGTATCTATTTATTCTTACGTTGATTTCATTGTTCGATAAATCATTTTTTTCGAAATAAGTCCTGTTACTATTGTTGTCTAACACAATTTTATATGTTGCAATCAGATCATTGAAGTTCATGCCGTCAGAACTTTGTTTCCATTCAGAAAAAATAGTGTCTGTAGTATGCGTAAATGTATGTCGATTAAAAAACGATTGTTGCGTTGTTGGATGAATGTATTCGTGTAAATATTCAATGAGTTTATTATTTCCATTGTACGAATAGCTTTGTTGTGACGATAAATTCCCACCTATTAAAGTCGAGATTACAGAAATTTGATTGTTACTGTAGCTATATGTAGTATTGTTTTGTTGTAATGCAGATGTACTTGTAGTTGAACTCACCATCTTGTTATCTTGGAGCGTATAGACAGTTGTTCTATTGACTGCATTGGTAGTTGAATTATATGTTTTGTAACTAAAAGTTCTTAAAACTGGAGTAGAATTATCTATGAGGCTAATATCAGGATCGTTTTCAGAACATGCAATAAAGATTGCAACTACGGGGAGAATAAATTTTAATTTCTTCATCTATGAATGTATTTATCTTATAGTCTTTGCTTTTAGAAAAGGTTGCGTTTTGTATGTTGAAAAATTAAAAAGTAAAAAACCGTATATATACCTATTGAATGCTATAATTTCTATAGTTACATTTATAAATAGAAAACTTTTATGGTTATTTATGTCAATGAAAATGAATTCAGGAAGAGTTGAGGCGTTTAGTGATGGTGTACTAGCAATTATCATCACAGTCATGGTTTTAGAACTTGAACCTCCAAAAGAGCATACATCCGATGGCCTGTTAGAAGCGTTGCCGGTATTTGTTAGTTATGTCGTAAGTTTTATATACATAAGCGTTTATTGGTTCAGACATCATCAATTGTTTAAGAAGACAAAAGAGATTAGCAAGAAAATATTATGGACTAATTTACTTCTATTGTTTTGGGTGTCATTAATTCCGTTTACTACTTCTTGGATAGGAAGTGACCACGTTAATATTATGCCAGTTACTTTATATGGCTCTGTACTTCTTTTTAGCGAAATATCATTTCTTATTTTAGAACGCTCAATTGTAAAGTACAACAAACATGTATCGGGAGGTACCTATAAGCTGAAAATAGATGTCTTTTTCTTAGCTATATATGCAACAGGATTGTCTTTAGGCTTTATAAATATTTATTTTGCTCTGGTAGGTTTCTTCTTAATAGGAATCTTAAAAATAGGAGAGTTGTATTATTTTCAATCAGATAAAGTCTATTTTTCTGAGGAAACTAAATAAAAGAGCCTCTTTAAAAGAGGCTTTTTTATTAGGTATAATTGGAATTATTTTTTGAATTTGGAAATTCCGTCTTTTAACCAATCCGTATATTCTTGTTTGTCTGGTGTGTAAGCAACAGGTTTGTTTAAGTTCTGTTCATTATGATCCATTAAAACATAAAAAGGCTGAGCATTGGCTTTATATCTGATGGTTTGAAATTCGCTCCATTTTTGACCGATATACCGTAGTTTTCTACCTGGTTTCAACTTAGAGTCTACAATCTCATGATCTTTCAATTTTCGTTTATCATCTACATATAATGAGATGAGAACAACATCATTTTTAAGCATTTTTAGCACTGCTGGTTCCACCCAGACATTCTCTTCCATTTTTCTACAGTTTACACATGCATATCCTGTGAAGTCAAGCATAACGGGTTTGCCTACTTTTTTTGCATAAGCCAACCCTTTGTCATAATCTTTAAAGATTAAGATGTCATTAGGTGGCATTAAATGTGCTCCATCTGGAATATCAGAGTGTGATGCTGAACCACCACGTCCTCCCACACCATAAGGAGATTCGCTATAATGTTGCGGTGGAGGGAATGCACTTATTAATTTTAATGGTGCTCCCCATAATCCTGGGACCATATAAATAGTAAATGATAATAGATTAGGGGGCGATGAATTCACTATTATTTTGGAGGATGTGACTTCAGCACGATATGTAGCAAAGGTGGCTGAAAAGATATTGGATGT
>JAESUF010000198.1 GCA_016763215.1 Flavobacteriaceae bacterium | reverse complement strand
TTTAGTTCATCATGTACTGTTTATGGTCAGGCTGATGAATTACCAATTACGGAAAATGCACCAACAAAACCAGCAGAATCTCCTTATGGAGCAACTAAAAAAATGGGCGAGGTTATTATTGATGACACTTGTAAGGCAACTGACTTAAAAGCTATCGCATTGCGCTATTTCAATCCAATTGGTGCACATGAAACTATCAAAATTGGAGAACTACCTTTAGGTATTCCGCAAAACTTAATTCCTTATATCACACAAACTGCTGCAGAAATCCGTAAAGAACTCTCTATTTTCGGCGATGATTATCCAACTAAAGACGGAACAGCCGTAAGAGATTACATTCACGTTGTTGACTTGGCAAAAGCCCATATTGCAGCTCTAGAAAGATTACTTAAAAACAATAACAAACAGAATTTTGAAGTTTTTAATGTAGGAACTGGAAAAGGAAGCTCTGTCCTAGAAGTCATCAAAGCTTTTGAAAAAGTTTCAGGGAAATCACTCAACTATAAAATAGTAGGAAGAAGAGAAGGTGATATTACTTCAGCATATGCTGATACCACATTCGCAAACAAGGAACTCGGTTGGAAAACCGAAAAAAGTCTAGAAGAGGCTTTATTCGCTGCTTGGGAATGGCAGAAAAAATGTTTGTAAAAGCTGCTGTCTTCAACTATTTGTTATTCAACAATATTTAGTTTTCTTTAACAATCTATTAAGCTTTTCCTCGTTCTAATTTTAGTAAATTCACCCACCAAATTTTTCAATCATGACCAAAAAAATCATTTTAGGCTTACTGGTTACTTGTTTTATTGCTTGTAACCCAACCGAAAAAAAAGTTCCAGAACTTTCTATTGACTATGAGAAAATTACCCTAGACAATGGTTTAGACGTAATTTTCCATGTAGACCGTTCCGATCCTGTTGTTGCTGTAGAGCTAATGGCCCATGTAGGATCTGGTCGAGAAATAGAAGGAAGAACAGGGTTTGCACATTTATTTGAACACTTATTATTCTTAGAATCTGAAAACCTTGGAAAAGGTGGGCTCGATAAAATGAGTGCTCGGATTGGTGGATCCGGAGCGAATGGCTCTACATCTCGTGATAGAACTAATTATTTACAAACAGTCCCTAGCGATGCCCTAGAGAAAATGATTTGGGCTGAGGCTGACAAATTAGGTTGGTTTATCAATACCGTAACCGATCAAGTACTTGCAAAAGAAAAGCAAGTCGTTAAAAACGAAAAAAGACAAAGTGTCGATAATAGACCCTATGGTTTTAGTCAACAAATTATTGATCGTAATTTATACCCAAAAAATCACCCTTACAATTGGCAAGTAATTGGGTCTTTAGAAGACTTACAAAATGCGACCTTACAAGATGTAAAAAACTTCTTCAAAAAATGGTATGTACCAAATAACTCTACTTTAGTTTTATCGGGAGACATAGATGTTGAACAAGCTAAAAAATGGGTACACAAGTACTTCGATGAAATTCCAAGAGGAGAAGACATTCCTGCTTTAGAAAAGACTCCTGGGGTGGTTCCTGAATCGAAATCTTTGTACTATGAAGACAATTTTGCTCGCTTACCTCAATTAGAAATTGTTTGGCCAGCAGTAGAATTGTATCATAAAGATTCCTATGCTTTAGATATCTTATCGGAATACTTATCAAGCGGAAAAGAAGCTCCTTTAAACAACGTATTGGTCGATGATTTAATGTTGACCTCTTTTACTTCTATGTTTAATTATACTTCAGAAGTAGCAGGTCAAGTACAAATCTCCATAACCGCATTTAACAACACCAAATTAGATGCTGTTAAAAAAGGGGTTGAGCAAGCATTCGCTGATTTCGAAGAGAATGGAACTCCGCAAAAAGATTTAGACAGAATAAAAGCAGGGCAAGAAACGAATTTCTACAGAAGTCTTTCTAGTGTTTTAGGAAAAGGAACGAATCTAGCTTCTTATAATACCTATGCAAATGATCCTGGCTATATAACACAAGACATTAAAAACACGCTCTCCGTAAGCATCGAAGATGTGATGAATGCGTATAATAAATACATCAAAGGAAAGAATTTTATTGCAACTAGTTTTGTCCCTAGAAATGCAAAAGACTTAGCATTAACTGGAGCTACGGAAGCTATTATTAAAGAAGAGAAAATTGTGATTGGAGCTGAAGAAAGTTTTGATGCTTCTATTGCTGCCAAATATGAAAAAACACCTTCTTCTTTTGATCGCTCAATAGAACCTCCTTATGGAAAAGCTCCTGAAGTAAAAGTTCCAGAAGTTTGGGAAAGCACCTTAGAAAATGGTATCAAAGTATACGGAGTTGAAAGTGATGAAGTTCCGTTAGTGCAATTCAATTTAGTGATTGATGGAGGTCAATTATTAGAAAGCATGGACAAATTAGGTGTTGCTAATTTAACCGCTAGATTAATGGGGAGAGGAACTAAAAACAAAACGGTTAGCGAACTAGAATCTGCCTTAGCACAACTAGGAGCTTCTGTAACTATTTTTGCAGGAAGAGAAAGTATTCGTGTAAACGGAACTACCTTAAAAAAGAACTACAATAAAACGTTGGCCTTGGCAAAAGAAATGCTGCTAGAACCTAGGTGGGATGCTACAGAGTTTGAATTACTAAAGAAAAGTACCATCAATAGATTAAGGGGGCAACAAGCAAGTCCGAACGCTATAGCTGCCAATGCGTACAATAAATTAATTTATGGAGAGAATAACATTCGTTCTAAAAATACTTTAGGAACTATGGAGTCTGTAAATGCAATTACTATGGACGATTTAAAAGCATATTACAATAGCTACATCTCACCATCTGTTGCCAAAATGCATGTGGTAGGAGACATTAGCAAAGAAGACGTTGTAGCCTCTTTAAAAGGTCTTGAAGCAGATTGGGCTTCGAAAGAAGTAACTATTCCAACATACAAAACGCCTGAAGCACCTAAAAAGTCGACAGTTTATTTTTATGACATTCCAAATGCAAAACAATCGCAATTGCGATTTGGATCGCCTGCATTAGCATATACAGACAACGATTTCTATTCTGCTACCGTAATGAATTACATTCTTGGTGGTGGTGGATTTGCCTCGCAATTAACGCAACAATTACGTGAAGGAAAAGGATATACGTACGGAATTCGTTCTGGATTCTCAGGTTCTAAAGACAAAGGTTCTTTTACCATTTCAAGTGGAGTGCGTAGCAATGTCACTTTAGAAGCTTCTCAATTGGTAAAACAGATTATCGGAAACTACGGTAAAAATTACACCGAGAAAGATTTAAAAACAACCAAAGGGTTCTTGATTAAAAGTAATGCAAGAGCTTTTGAAACAATGGGCGCTAAATTGAGAATGTTAGAAAACATTAGTAATTACGGTTTAAATCCTGATTATGTAAAAGATCGTGAGAAAATTGTTAATGATATGACTATTGGTCGTATTCAAGAACTTTCTAATCAATACTTAGATCCAAATAAGATGATTTGGTTGGTTGTTGGTGATGCCAAAACACAACTCAAACGCATGGAAAAACTAGGATTTGGAAAACCTATTTTACTAAACAAAACAGAAATTCCAATTAAGGATTAAATAAAGAAAGCCCGCTCAATGAGCGGGCTTTTTTTTATTATATATGTAGTTATCTCTAAAGAAATTCTACTTCGCCAGTTACAATATCATAAACCCCTCCTATAATTTCAAAGCCATCTAAATAATGACTTTGTTCTCTAATATGTTTGATCGTATTTCTTACATTTTCTTTTGTTGCTTCTTTTTCGTCTTTTGTTGTGATATTCTCTCTAAGCCTTACAATCATCTCATCTATTTGTTTACGTTCAGTTGCACCTCCACTTATAGCTGTTTGGATAGCCCCACAACGTGAATGGCCTAAAACAAGAATTAATTGTACTCCTGAATGTTTTGCGAACTCTAAACTTCCCAAAATATTATTATTCTCATGACTTTTTTGATCGACAAAATTCCCCGCGGCACGAAAGCTAAAAACATCTCCAATACCCAAATCAAAAATAGTTTCTACAGGTACTCTAGAATCAATACAACTTAGTACAGCTGCAAATGGAGTTTGACCTCCAGAGGTTCTTTTTACCTCAGCTTTTAAATCTCTATTCGTTGATGGATTTTTAACAAAATTCTCATTCCCAGTTTTTAATGTTTTTACTGCGATATCTAATGTCATTTTATCCGCATTCTCTTTGGTATTTCCCATTTCTTTGTTTTTAGATTGATTGAATTATTTCTTATCCGTCAATATCCTTTAAAATCATGATTGAAAAATGGGTAGAATCTCCCCTTTTATAAAACAAGTATTAATACGTGATTAGAAAAGGTGAATTAAAGATTAGGTAAAATATCACTCCTACAAACGATGATACTAATAAAATCCCACTTAGTTACTAAAACACACTTCGACAAACTCCGTGTAAAAGTTCAGTATAAAAAGCGGGATTTTTTATGGTCAAGAAAACCAATTCTTAGTTCCCTTTAGATATTCGCAATTGCAGTTTGAGCATTAACGCGAATAAATGGTCCATCATTACTGTTAACTCCATTCTCTGGATTTACCACAGTAAACTGCTTAATGGCATCCGGTTGAAAAACAGTACACAAACTAGAACCTCCATAACTAAACCTTCCTAATAAATCGCCTTTCGTAACATGGTCTCCAATATGAATTTTATCGTTAAACTTTATGGATGATATTTCTGTAATCCCTATAGGAATAACACAAACCATTCCTATTTTTGGATTGGGACTTTCTATAAAAATTAAAGCACGAGTATTCACATTCGCTTCATACTGTTGTGAAAGAGTACCCGCAGAGTCGTCAAACCCCATAGATAATAGTTCACTAAACATAAATGCCGGAACAATACGCATGTCTTTTATAATTCCAGATATAGGTGCATGCCATCTGTGGTAATCATGACCACTCAAAAATGTTTGTAGCACATCTCCTCCTACAAATCGATCAGTATATACAGAATTATCTAACATGTTTACCAAAGAATAAGGCTGACTCTTGAGCATAAAATCTGCTTCCTTTTTCACATTTCTTGCCAATCGATTAACTGTCCCGTCATTAGCAGAAACCACAACAGCTTCATTTCCAATCCCATCTATTGGTCTACATATTTTGATTATATTTCTATGAAAAAAACCGTTAAAGCTTTTAAAACCCCAATGAATAGGGTCCGCTATTTTTTGAGCTTCGGTAACAAATTGATCCAAGTTGTTTGCAATAACAGACTCCTCAGACAACCAACCATACTTACCGGTAGTTATAACACTAAGTGATTCTTTCGAATCTAAATAAGCACACCATTCATCTAAAACAATTCTTAAATGATTATTAAATTCTTTATTTCTAAAGATTTTCCAACCTGCTAGCGTAAACATCATATACACAAATATTCCTGAAATTGGGAAAGCTGTATGTGGAATGTCAGGAGCGAAAATAGGAGCCCTTTGAATGGTATGATTTAAGACAAGATATAAATCATCAAGATTACATATATGATAATCCGCTTTGTGTTCATACTCTTGATGCACTAACAACCCTTGTCCAATCATTAAAGTGACTTGAGATTTCAATAAGGGATTGCTGTTAATGTAGTTTATAAAAATTAACATACTTGGAGTAAAAAAATAGCTTTCTCCTAATCTTTCCTGTTCTATTTTTGCCGCTTTTACTTGTGCGCTTAACCACTTCCCGATATAACCTGCTTGTTGTGGGAGAAAACCAGCTACAACTCCGTGTTTCCTCTGGTAATGTTGTTCAAATTCCTTCTTAAGGGTTACTTTCGATTTACTTTTACTTTTTATTTCCATGATTAAATTGTTTTTATCTGTAAATATAAAATAGAAATTCATAATAATTAACAGTATAAATACCTGATTATCAAATAGAAAACTCTATTTCGCTATAAAAATAAAAACTAGTAATCAATAAAAAAACCGCTCATTTGAGCGGTTTTTTTATTTTATATTATTGTATTTCTAAGCTTCTAAGCTAGCACCACTTGCTGCTACAGATCTATCTATCTTACGCATTAAGCCTTGTAATACTTTTCCTGGACCAACTTCAATAAATTCAGTTCCTCCATCAGCAATCATTGCTTGAATAGATTGCGTCCATTTTACGGGAGCTGTTAATTGCGCCATTAGGTTTTCTTTTATTTCATCAGCATTATTTATAGCTTTCGCTGGCACATTTTGATATACTGGACAAGCAGGATCGTTAAAATTAGTCGCTTCAATAGCTGCAGCCAACTCCTCTCTTGCAGGTTCCATCATCGGTGAGTGAAATGCTCCACCTACGGGTAATACCAATGCTCTTCTTGCTCCTTTTTCTGTTAATACTTCACAAGCTTTTTCAATAGCAGAAACTTCTCCTGAGATTACCAACTGCCCAGGGCAGTTATAATTTGCAGCAACTACAACTCCGTCAATATCATTACAAACTTGTTCTACTACTTCGTCATCCAGTCCTAAAACAGCAGCCATAGTAGAAGGTTGAATCTCACATGCTTTTTGCATTGCTAAGGCACGTTGAGAAACCAATTTTAGTCCATCTTCAAAAGACAAAACTCCTGCAACTACCAAAGCAGATAACTCTCCTAATGAATGACCAGCAACCATTTCTGGTTGAAAAGAATCGCCTAATACTTTTACTAAGATTACAGAATGTAAGAAAACAGCTGGTTGTGTAACCTTGGTTTGCTTTAATTCATCGGCAGAACCTTCAAACATTACATC
>JAESUF010000197.1 GCA_016763215.1 Flavobacteriaceae bacterium | reverse complement strand
GTTTTGTAACTAGGAATTTCATCATCACTCAAATATTCATCAATATTGATGTCATCTGTATCAATCTTCTCAACTCCTTCATCATCATCAAATTCATTTTCCAATGAATCTTCAAAATCTTCAGGTTCTTCTTTGCCTGTATCTAACGCCGGGTTTTCTTCAATCTCTTGTTTTAAACGTTCTTCAAAAGCCTGAGTAGGCAACTGAATCATTTTCATCAACTGAATTTGCTGAGGAGATAATTTTTGTAAGAGTTTGTGTTGTAAACTTTGCTTTAGCATATTTTTAAAGGTACAAAAAGAACATTAAAAATCAGCATTTTGAGGAGTTCTTGGAAAAGGGATAACATCTCTAATATTCCCCATTCCGGTAGTGAATTGTACGAGTCTTTCAAACCCTAATCCAAAGCCAGAATGTATTGCTGTTCCAAACTTACGTAAATCCAAATACCACCATAATTCTTTTTCATCAATTCCCATGGCTTGAATCTTTTCTTTTAGTACATCCAAACGTTCTTCCCTTTGACTACCTCCAACAAATTCTCCAATTCCAGGAAACAAAACATCCATAGCCCTTACTGTTTTTCCATCATCATTTAAGCGCATATAGAAAGCTTTAATAGATGCAGGGTAATCAAATAAGATTACTGGGCATTTAAAGTGCTTCTCTACCAAGAACCGCTCATGTTCAGATTGTAAATCGACTCCCCATTCATTGATAGGGAATTGAAACTTCTTCTTTTTGTTAGGTTTTGAATTTCTTAAAATATCAATTGCCTCAGCATAGCTAACACGTTTGAAATTGTTATCTACCACAAAACGTAGTTTTTCTAACAAGCTCATATCACTGCGTTCAGCTTGAGGTTTACTTTTTTCTTCTTGAGTTAATCGCTGATCTAAGAGAGCTAAGTCATCTTTACAGTTTTCTAGCACATAGGCTAAAACTGATTTTAGAAAATCTTCAGACAAATCCATATTTCCATCCAAATCACAGAATGCAACTTCAGGTTCAATCATCCAAAATTCTGCTAAATGGCGGGTTGTATTTGAGTTTTCAGCTCTAAAAGTGGGTCCAAAAGTATACACTTTCCCCAATGCCATAGCAAAAGTTTCAGCTTCTAATTGACCAGATACAGTGAGGTTGGTTTCTTTTCCGAAAAAATCTTGCGAATAATCTACCTTTCCTTCTTCATTTTTTGGAGCTTCGTTTGGCTCAAAAGTTGTTACTCGAAACATTTCACCAGCACCTTCTGCATCAGATCCGGTAATAATAGGAGTATTTACATAGTTGAAGCCGTTCTCTTGAAAATATTTATGTACAGCAAAAGATAATGTAGAGCGAACTCTCATCACTGCGCTAAATGTATTGGTTCTTACACGTAAATGTGCATTCTCGCGAAGAAACTCTAAACTATGTTTTTTAGGTTGGATCGGATATTCATCAGGATTTGAGTCTCCTAGAATTTCTAAGCTAGTTACTTGAATTTCTACGGTTTGCCCTCTACCTTGACTCTCTTTCAATATTCCAGAGATACTAACAGCAGCTCCAGTAGTAATTCTTTTTAGAAGCTCTTCTGATGTGTTTTCATAATCAACAACACATTGGATATTATTAATAGTTGAACCATCATTTAAAGCAATAAAACGATTGCTTCTAAATGTTCTTACCAATCCTTTTAAAGAAACTTCCTGTAAAAATAAATCCGATTGTAATAATTCGGCAACACTACTAGTTTTCATCATCAAAAATTGATTTTGTTTGTATCTACGAAACGAAGCCACAAAGATACTTTATTGAAGTAAAATGGACAATGAATATAAGGTTGATTCCTGTAAGAACGCCTAATCTAAATTTCCCCCGTGTTCTTCTTGTGGTATAATCTTAATAGAAGGCTCTTTAATTACGTTCTTATTCGCAATTTTATCTTCAAAAGTAAGTAACAAAGAAGGCAATAATAAAAGATTAGAAACCATTGCAAAAAGCAAGGTGATAGAGACCAGTCCCCCTAAAGCAATAGTCCCTCCAAAACTTGAAACAGTAAATACTAAAAATCCGAAGAATAGTACAATTGAAGTATAAAACATACTTACTCCTGTTTCTCTTAAAGCAGCATAAACGGATTTTCTTATTTCCCAATTGTTGGCAATCAATTCTTGGCGATATTTTGCTAAAAAATGAATAGTGTCATCTACTGAAATTCCGAAAGCAATACTAAATACCAAAATTGTTGAAGGCTTAATTGGGATGTCAAAAAATCCCATTAACCCAGCAGTAATTAACAATGGCAACATATTTGGAATAATAGAAATCAGAATCATTTTGAATGACCTGAACATCCATGCCATAAATAAAGAGATTAAGATAATGGCTAATGATAAAGAAAAAACAAGATTGCTAATTAAATAATTAGTCCCTTTTAAAAAGACCAATGCCTTTCCTGTAAATGTGACATTAAACCGCTCTTTAGGAAATTCTTTTTTTACAACTTGCTGCAATCGTTCTTGGATATCGTCCATCTTATCGGTTCCGATATCCTTCATAAAAGTTGTTATTCGGGCATATCTACCTGTTGAATCTACAAAATTACTGAGCATATTAGAATTCCCGTCAGAATTCTTGGTATAAGCAAAAATATAACTCTGTTCTTGAGAGGATGGAAGTTGATAATATTTCGGGTTTCCGTTGTAATAGGCTTGTTTAGAGTATTTTACGAGGTTAACAATGGAGATAGGTTTTGAAAGTTCTGGAAATGTTTCAATAGTTTCATTTATTTTTTCCATTCTTTTTAAAGTGGAAAGCTTCATCACACCTTTTTCTTTCTTTGTGTCTATCAGAATTTCTAAGGGCATAATTCCTCCAAACTCTTCTTCAAAGAATTTTATATCCTTATAAAAAGCTTTGCTTTTAGGCATGTCTTCAATTAAACTCCCCGATACTCGGATTTGATACAACCCAATAATTCCTAAAATTATAACAATAACTGTGGTTATATAAACGGTGATTCTTTGTTTTTTCACTGTTTTCTCCATCCAATTGACCACATTTTCCATCCATCTTCTTTCTAGATGATTTAAATGTTTCTCTTTTGGCGGAGGCATAAAACTATAAATGATAGGAATAATAAGTAGCGCTAAAATGAAAATGCTAATAATATTGATTGATGCCAAAATTCCAAACTCTCTTAGCAACTGACTTTTTACAAAAACAAAGGTTGCGAAACCTGAAGCTGTTGTAAGGTTTGTCATTAATGTGGCATTTCCAACTTTAGAAATAACACGTTGCAGTGCTTTTGCTTGAATTCCGTGTTGCTTTATCTCTTGTTGGTATTTATTAATAAGAAAAACAGCATTTGGAACTCCAATGACAATAATTAAGGGGGGAATCAATGCTGTAAGAACAGTAATTTCATATCCCAAAAGACCGATAAACCCAAAAGCCCAAGTGACACCAACTATTACAACCAATAGTGTTATAAACGTGGCTCTGAAAGAACGAAAAAAGAAGAAGAATATAATCGCTGTTATTCCTAATGCACCACCGACGAAAAGGCTAATTTCATCAACAATATTCTGTGAATTCACAGTTCTTATATAGGGCATTCCAGAAACTCTAACGTCTAAATTGTTATCTTTCTCAAACTGTTGTATAATAGGCTGTAAACGATCAAAAACAAAAGCTTTTCTGTCTGGAGTATTTACAATCTTCTTTTTAATATAAATGGCCGTCTGAATAGTTCCAGTTTCCTTATTGTAAAGTAAGTTGTCATAGAAAGGGAGTTTTTCAAATAACTGTTTTTTAATTGCGTTTACCTCAACTTTAGTCTTTGGTAGCTCTTTGTATAGAGGCTCCAGAATGAATTTTCTATTTTTTCTGTCGGCTTTTAATTTTTTTACGTCAGCAATAGATAATGTAAACTCAACTTCTTCTATAGAATCGAATGATTTAGCAAGTCGATTCCAAGCATTGAATTTTTTAGGAGTAAAAATGGTAGAATCTTTTACACCAAGAATAATCAAATTTCCTTCTTCTCCAAAGATTTTTAAAAACTGATTGTATTGTAGATTTACTTCGTGATTTTCTGGAAGTAGATTCGCCTCAGTATATGAAAATCTCATATGCTTCATCTGCGTTACTAAGAATGCAGTAAAACCAGCTATTAGAATAAGAATCAGGTATCTATTTCTTAAGATAACTCTTGATACTCTTGTCCAGAAATCCATTCAATAAATTTTTGTAAAGGTAATTATTTGACTTTATAGGAAGATGAAAAAAAAGAGTGTAAAAGAAGCCCCTTTTTTAAATAGTAGATAATTAATTTTATACAGTCATTATCTCTTTTTCTTTTACTGTAAAAAGGTCCTCTGATTTTTTTACGTAAGAATTGGTTAATTCTTGAATTTCAGCTTCAGTGTTTTTTTTCAGGTCGTCAGAAACCTCGAGTTTTTTTATCTCATTGTTGGCATCTTTCCTTGAATTACGTACGCCAACCTTAGCGTGTTCAGTTTCAGCCTTTGCTTGTTTTGCGAGATCTCTCCTTCTTTCTTCAGTTAATGGAGGAACATTGATAATAATGTTATCACCATTATTCATTGGGTTAAAACCAATATTGGCAATCATAATCGCTTTTTCAATTTCTTGTAGCATTTGCTTTTCCCAAGGCTGAATACTAATGGTTCTTGCATCTGGAGTATTTACGTTGGCCACTTGACTCAATGGAGTTTGTGTACCATAATAATCTACCATAATGTTTGTTAGCATAGAAGGAGAAGCTTTTCCTGCTCTAATACTTCTTAATTCTTTCACTAAATGATCAATTGCATTTTGCATTTGCTCTTTAGTTGAATCAACGATAAATTCAATTTCTTCATTCATAATTAGAACGTATTTCTAATGATTAACAATAGTCCCGATTTGTTCTCCAGAAACCAATTTCAAAAGGTTTCCTTTTGTATTCATATCAAAAACTATAATAGGTAATTTGTTTTCTTCACTTAAAGTAAATGCTGTCATATCCATAACCTTAAGTCCCTTACTAAGTACCTCTTTAAATGTAATAGTATCAAACTTTACCGCATTTTTATTTTTTTCGGGATCCGCATCGTAAATTCCGTCTACTCTTGTTCCTTTTAAGATCGCATCAGCACCAATCTCAATAGCTCTTAAAACAGCAGCGGTGTCGGTTGTAAAATATGGATTTCCAGTCCCAGCACCAAAAATAACTACGCGTCCTTTTTCTAAATGGCGAATAGCTTTTCTCTTAATGTAAGGCTCTGCCATTTCTTTTATTTCTATAGCAGTTTGAAGACGAGTGTATATTCCTTCATCTTCTAGAGCGCTTTGTAGCGCTAAACCATTTATACAGGTAGCTAACATTCCCATATGATCTCCTTGTACTCGATCTATACCGTTACTGGCTCCCGCAACACCTCTAAAGATATTACCTCCCCCAATAACAATAGCTAACTCTATTCCTTTTTCGGTTACTTCCTTTATTTCTTTAGCATATTCTTTTAGACGTAATGGATCTATTCCATATTGTCTTTCTCCCATTAGAGCTTCACCACTTAATTTTAAAAGGACTCGTTTGTATTGCATAGTTTTCAAAGTTGAGCAAATATACAAATTATGTGTATAAAAAAACCTCGCTTAATAGCGAGGTTTTTTTATAGATTCTGATTTTTTTTCAGAATAAATTATCCTAGAGCAACACGTTTAAAATCAGTAACATTAACATCTCCAATAGTTTTTACATATTGAGTAATGCTTTGTTTGTTGTCTTTAATAAAAGCTTGATTTACTAAAGTGTTGTCTTTAAAGAAACGTTTGATTTTTCCTTTGGCAATGTTTTCTAACATAGCTTCTGGTTTTCCTTCTGCTCTTAATACATCTTTTGCAATTTCAATTTCTTTTTCGATGATAGAAGCATCAACTCCTTCTTCGTTTAAAGCAATTGGGTTCATTGCAGCAGCTTGCATAGCCACATCTTTAGCAACTACAGCAGCACCTTCAACACCTGCAGATAAACCAACAATTGTTGCTATCTTATTACCGGCATGAATGTAAAAACCAACAAATGGAGCTTCAACTTTTTCAAAAGCATTGATGCCTAATTTCTCACCAATAACTCCAGTTTGCTCAATTAATTTCTCAGCAACAGTCATTCCATTAAAATTAGCAGCTAAAAATTCTTCTTTAGACGTACAGTTTAATGCTACGTCAGCTAATTCATGTGCTAAGGTTACAAAACTTTCGTTTTTTCCAACAAAATCAGTTTCACAACCTAAAACGATAGACACACCAATAGTGTTGCTATCATTTACTTTAGCTATTGCAGCTCCTTCCGTAGATTCTCTATCGGCTCTTTTAGCAGCTACTTTCTGACCTTTTTTACGTAAGACTTCAATTGCTTTATCAAAGTCTCCTTCTGCTTCAACTAATGCCTTTTTGCAATCCATCATTCCAGCACCAGTAATTTCTCTAAGCTTTTTTACGTCTGCAGCGGTTATCTTAACCATTTTCTTTTTATTTATTGTTGTGTTTAAACGAATGAACGATTATACACGTTATTCTTACTTTTCTTCTTTTACTTCTTCAGTTGTTGCTTTTGTTTCAACAGGTGTTTCAACAGGAGCTTCAGCAGTTTTAACTACTTCAGGAGCTTCAGCTACTTTCTCAGCTTTTTTTGCTGGTGCAACTTCTTTTTCTGGTTTTGTAGTTTTTTCTTTTTCAGCCTTTCTTTCAGCTAAACCTTCAGCAATACCATCAGTGATATAACTTAAAACTTTATCAATAGATTTAGAAGCGTCATCATTAGATGGAATTACAAAATCAACAGCTCTTGGATCTGAGTTTGTATCAACCATTGCAAAAATTGGAATGTTCAATTTTTGAGCTTCAGCGATTGCAATGTGTTCTTTTTTAATATCAACGATAAAAACTGCACCAGGTAAGCGAGTCATTTCAGAAATAGAACCTAAATTCTTTTCTAACTTTTCTCTCTGACGGTTGATTTGTAATTTTTCTCTTTTAGATAAAGCGTCAAAAGAACCATCTAGCTTCATTCTATCAATAGTAGTCATTTTCTTAACTGCTTTTCTGATAGTAACAAAGTTTGTTAACATACCTCCAGGCCATCTTTCAGTGATGTAAGGCATATTTACATTTCCAGCTTTTTCAGCTACAATGTCTTTTGCTTGCTTTTTAGTAGCTACAAATAAAATTTTTCTTCCTGAGTTTGCAATTTTCTTCAAAGCTTCAGAAGCGTCTCCTATTTTTGCTGCTGTTTTGTATAAGTCAATAATATGAACACCATTACGTTCTGTGTAGATGTAAGGCGCCATGTTTGGATCCCACTTTCTAGTCAAGTGACCGAAGTGTACTCCGCTGTCTAATAATTCTTTAATGTTTACTTTTGCCATTTTAAAAATGTGTTTACTTTCTGTTTATAGCAATGTGCAAGTAGTCTTTCGAATCTTACACATTTAGATGCTAAACTGTTATTAATAATTGATAACAGTACTCTAGTTTTTGAAATTGTTTCTGAAATAAATTCAGGATACAATTAACGTTTAGAGAACTGGAATTTCTTACGAGCTTTCTTCTGACCAAATTTCTTACGCTCAACCATTCTTGGGTCACGAGTTAATAATCCTTCTGGTTTTAAAACTGCTCTATGCTCTTCATTTAAAGATACAAGAACTCTGGTGATAGCTAAACGAATTGCTTCAGCCTGACCAGTAACTCCACCACCGTATACATTTACTTTAATATCGAAAGAAGTTAAATTCTCAGTTAACATTAAAGGTTGTTGTACTTTGTATTGTAAAGTAGGAGTTGTAAAGTAATTTTTGAAATCTCTTTTGTTGACAGTAATGTTTCCTTTTCCTTCAGAAACATAAATACGTGCAACAGCCGTTTTTCTTCTACCTATTTTGTGTACTGTTTCCATTATTTAAGATCGTTTAAGTTAATAGCTTTTGGGTTTTGGGCATTATGTTTATGCTCACCTCCAGCGTATACATATAAATTTCTGTATAAAGCGCTACCTAATTTGTTTTTTGGTAACATCCCTTTTACTGCTTTCTCTACTAATCTAGTAGGGTCTTTTTCAAACATTTCTGTTGCAGTTAACGATCTCTGACCTCCTGGATATCCTGTGTGACGGATGTAAGACTTATCTGTCCACTTTTTTCCAGTTAGGGTAATTTTTTCTGCGTTGATAATAACCACGTTATCTCCACAATCTACGTGAGGAGTAAAGTTTGGTTTGTGTTTACCTCTAATTAGCTTTGCTACTCTAGAAGCTAGACGACCCAACGTTTGCCCGTCCGCATCAACTAAAACCCACTCCTTATTAACGGTAGCTTTGTTTGCCGATACTGTTTTGTATCTTAATGTGTTCATAATTACACTTTTAGTTTTTGTCTGATTGAT
>JAESUF010000196.1 GCA_016763215.1 Flavobacteriaceae bacterium | reverse complement strand
TAAGGTTTTTAATGCCCAATGTACACCAGCTCCATAGGTAATGATGGTAATGTCACTTCCTCTTTTTAAGGTGGCTGCTTTTCCTATTTCAATCGTAAAATATTCTTGAGCTACTTCTTGGTATATAGAACGATACAAGCCTTTGTGTTCAAAAAATAAGACAGGATTAGGATCGTTGATCGCTGCACAAAGCAATCCTTTTGCGTCTTCTGGGAAAGCGGGATAGATTACTTTTAATCCTGGAGTTTTGGTAAACCAAGCTTCATTGGTCTGACTATGAAATGGGCCAGCTCCTACTCCTGCGCCACAAGGCATTCGTACTACAATATCTGCTTTCTGACTCCAGCGATAATGTGATTTCGCAAGAAGGTTTACAATCGGATTAAATCCAGTACTTACAAAGTCAGCAAATTGCATTTCCATGACTGATTTTATCCCCGTAACAGACAGTCCATATGCTGCGGAAACGATTGCCGATTCGCAGATAGGTGTATTACGCACGCGTTCTTTACCAAATTGTTCTGTAAATCCTTCTGTAATTTTAAAGACACCTCCATATTCGGCAATATCTTGTCCCATAATCACTAAATCAGTATGCTTTTCCATCGATTGCCTAAGGCCATCAGAAATAGCATCCACCAAGCGAATGTTTTGTTTTTGATTTGAAGGAGGGATTATTTCTTGTGTATGAGCATGATAGACATCCGCTAACTCTGTTTTGAGATCTGGTATAATCACGTCTTCATTAAAAGCAAGTTGAAGGTGCTCATCAATCTCAGTTTTAATTGCTATTGTTTCTTGTTTAATAAATTCTTCAGTAATAAGGTTTTCGGAAAGTAAAAACCGCTCAAAAGTGCGGACTGGGTCTTTTTTCGCCCATTTTTTCGTTAATTCTTTCGGAACGTATTTGGTCCCACTTGCCTCCTCATGACCGTGAATTCTAAAGGTTTTGAACTCTAAAAGTACGGGTCTAGGATTCTTTCTTACATCTTCTGCTATTTGTGAAACTTTGGTATATGCTTCCTGAATGTTATTTCCGTCTATAATATGGCTCTCCATTCCGTATCCAACTCCTCTATCTGCCAAATGCTCACAGTTGTATTGTTCTGAAGTAGGTGTAGAAAGTCCGTAGCCATTGTTTTCAATACAGAAAAGAACAGGTAAATTCCAAACAGAAGCCACATTTAACGCTTCATGAAAATCACCCTCACTAGTTCCTCCATCACCAGTAAATACTGCACAAACCTGATTGTTTCCCTTTAATTTATTTCCTAAAGCGATTCCGTCTGCGATTCCTAATTGTGGCCCTAAATGAGAAATCATTCCCACAATCGTATACTCTTGTGTTCCGAAGTGAAAACTACGATCTCTTCCCTTGGTAAAACCATTCATTTTCCCCTGCCACTGCGAAAATAATCGATGCAAAGGGATCTCTCTTGTGGTAAAAACTCCAAGGTTCCGGTGCATTGGAAGAATATATTCTTCTTTGTTCAATGCTAATGTAACTCCAACAGAAATAGCTTCTTGCCCAATTCCTGCAAACCATTTAGATATTTTCCCCTGACGTAATAATACAAGCATCTTCTCCTCTATTAAGCGAGGCTTTAGCATTTTTGTATAGAGGTCTATTAAAATTTCTTTCTGTAGGGTTTGGGTATCTAACTCAAAATTGGAGATCATTCTAAATTTTTAATTTATATCAAATATAAAACTAAAGTACTATTTTCAGAGGTAAAAATCTTTATAGGCCATTTAAAATCTCAGCAGCCTGTATTAGTGTTTCATCTGTTTTCGCAAAACAAAAACGCAAAGCCTTGAAATCTAGCTGGTTTTCATTAAAAACGGAAAGCGGTATGGAGGCAATTCCAAATTCTTTTGTGAGTTTTTTGGCAAAGTCAACATCGTTTTCACTAGAGATTTTTGAAAAATTCAAGGATTGAAAATACGTAGCTTCCGTAGGAACCCATTCAAATCTCGATGGATCAATTGCATTTAAAAACAAATCTCTTTTCCGTTGAAAGAAATTTGGTAAGTCTAGATACTTCTTTTCATCTTGTAAATACTCAGCCAAGGCGACTTGTACTGGGTGGTTTACGGCAAAGACATTAAACTGATGTACTTTGACAAACTCTTTCATTAAAACCTCAGGGCCACAGCAATAACCCATCTTCCAACCTGTATTATGGAATGTTTTCCCGAAAGACGCTGTAATGAATGAACGTTCTTTTAATGTTGGAAACAAACAGGCACTTTGATGTTGTTTTCCATCATAAATCATGTGTTCGTACACTTCATCACTAAGAACAATGATCTCTGTGTTATTTGTAATTCGCTCTAACTCCATCATGTCTTCCTTAGAGAAAATAGTTCCTGAAGGGTTTTGAGGCGTATTTACAATGATCATCTTCGTTTTTGAAGTAATTGCACCTTCAACCTGCTTCCAATCTACTCGATAGTTTGGATACTTCAATTGAATAGGAACAACTTTTCCTCCCTGTAATTCAATTGCAGGCTCATAGCAATCGTATGCAGGCTTTAAAACAATCACTTCGTCGTTGGCTCTTACAAAAGCAGAAATGACTGTAAAAATAGCCTGTGTGGCTCCTGCTGTTACAACAATTTCATTGGAAGGGTTATAGGATGATGCGTATAGCTTTTGAAATTTAGCTGCAATCTCTTCTCGTAAACTTTGCACTCCTAGCATGGGCGCATACTGATTGTAGCCATTTTTCATTGCCTTCGCCACCAGTGCTATCAATTTCGGATCACTTTCAAAGTTAGGAAACCCTTGTGATAGATTAATAGCATTGTGTTCTTGAGCAAGTTTGCTCATACTACTAAATATCGTTGTGCCCGTATTCGGCAATTTTGAGATGTGATTCATCAATGTAAGATATAAAAAAGCCTCATCATTATTGATGAGGCTTTGTTAGTATATATGTTATGCAATTACAATTCTTTAAAAATTGCATGCATCATTCTTTTTTTATCGTTGATGCTTTCTTCTAAAGCAATCATAGTCTCTGTTCTACTTACTCCAGGATCCTCATCTATCATATAGATAATGTCTTTTGCGTCAGAAGTGCCTCTTGCTCTTACCTTGCAAAAGATGTTATACTTTCCGGCGGTTACATAGGCAACCGTAACATTCGGGATGCTACGTAAGTTAAGGATAACATTTTGTGTCATAGAGGTCTTTTCTAGAAAAATACCTACATGAGCAATAAAAGAATAGCCCATCTTCTCATAGTTTAACGTTAATGTAGAACCTTGTATGATTCCTTCGTCTTCCATTTTCTTTACACGAACATGAATTGTACCGGCAGAAACTAATAGCTTTTTAGCAATGTCAGTAAAAGGTGTTCGTGCATTTTCGATCAGGATATCTAATATCTGGTGATCGATTTCATCTAGCATGAATTTTTTCATTTTTTATATATAATTCAATTATCGGAACAAAAATATAAATTTAATTCAATTCTATTCCTAATTCTTTAAAGAATATTCAAGAAAATTAACTTTTAATCGCAATTTCTTTATGAAATAGTAGTTTTGTAGTATCCTCTTGTACTTTTTCTGGAGTCAAAACAATGGTACCTCTATCTAGAACCTCTAGGAACTGGAAGGCTTCACTAGGTTCGTTTGAGTATGTACAGAGTAGATCTCTAAAATTTTTTTGATTGTTGGGAATTTTAAAATAATCTTCATGATTTTGATGCTCATCTGCAGTCACTATATGGTAAACACCTTGTAATAGTGCAGCGAAAGTAAATTCTCGCACTTTTTCTCTCTCATAATCATTCGGATAGTGCCCAGATTCGATTAAAATTGTTGGATATCCTAATTTTTGAAAGTTATCTCCTGTTGCTGTTGGGTAGAATTCATCCGTATACCTTCCAATATGATCAGGAATTATTTGCTGAAGCAAAGCATTCATCGCGACAATAACGTTCATAGTCCGCTTTCGCCCTTCTGTTAGCTTTCTAGTTTCTTCTTCTGAGGGAGCAAGAAATGACAATGTCGCTGGATTTGTTGTGCCTTCTACTCCGAAAATTGTACGCTGGTCATGTAGGTTAAAGCAAAAATCAGGTTTAAAATCATCCAAAACACTCCTTAACAGTTCACTTTCTACAGCGACTCTAGCTACTGCGTCTCTATTTAAGTCTATATGATTCGCGTTGACCCGAGTGTAATACTGAGCACCATCAGGATTTAAGATGGGAATCACTTTAATAGTACATTCAGAAAGGATTTGTTGCGAGGTTTGATCATTGCTCTCATTTAGAAAATTAAAAAAATCAAACAGTGCCTTGGTGCCCGTACTCTCATTTCCGTGCATTTGACTCCAAATCAAAATCTTTTTGGGACCTGTACCGAGCGTAAATTGATAGATCTCACGAGATTCTTCCGATTCTCCAATTTTTTTAATACTGATTGTATCACCCTTTAATTTTGGAAATACTTAGAATGGCATCCAATGAGATCCACCTTCCAAAAAGGGTTTCTTCTTGACAAGCTTTTGTTATTTTATGAATATAAGAGGCGTCTAATATTTCCATGACTTGATAAAACTGATTACAAAAATACAAGAAATCAATTGATAGAATTTTAAAAATGTATACAAATGTAAATAGGCGTATTGTTACAAATGTTAACTATTTGTTTTGCGTACTTGTGACGGATGTAAACTGACTAATTGACGAATTACTTTTGTAATCATTGCAAATAAAGAATAATTATAACAAATCTATTATTGAATCTAATCAATTAATAATAACCATATTATATAGATTACTTAGTCCTGTAAAACTATTTGTGCCGTT
>JAESUF010000195.1 GCA_016763215.1 Flavobacteriaceae bacterium | reverse complement strand
TAAATTCATCAATGATACAGTATTGAGCCCCTTTGTTTAGCGCTTGTTCAGCAAATGAATTACCATTAAAGTTCTCACCTTTTAAAGCAAAGGATAGCGTTTTAGGTCTTATTTTTCTTGTATCAGTATCTACTAAGAAATTTTTAGTATAAAGATTGTATAGCTCTTTAATTTCCATTGTTTAAAGATAAAAAAAACCTCATTGAATATCTGTCAATGAGGTTTTTTTATGGATAAAATTTGTTTTATCTAGCAGGGTTCCTTGCAGTTCTCTTTTTATGAGTTAAGGCTCCTACAATATCTGTTGCACATCTAAAACCAATAAAGTTTGTAGACATATATTCTGGTAAATATCTCCTGTGAGCAGGATCTAGCCAATATTCTCTATCTCTCCATGATCCCCCTTTGTGTACTCTAGTTTTATTACTAATTAAAGTAGTACGTTTTTTAGGGTCGTATTGATTTAATCTCCCAGTAATAGAATCTTTATTACTTACTGGAGAATTATACATTCTTGGTTGTCTGTCAAATTGATCGTCTTCTAAATCGTAATGTCTTCCAGAATTTTTATCTCCATCATTTTTATTCACATTTTGAGCTAATCTATAGTTTCTTCTCATAAATGCATCATCTCTTGTGATAGGAACATATTTAATCTCACCAGGAAGCTCTATAGGAACTATTTTTCCATTCGGCAATGTGTCATAAGTAACAGTTGAATTAGCAGTTTCTCCAATAACAACTACTCTACCTGTAGAGTCAATTAATTTTTTTGTGAAAATATTACCTCTAAAGTAATTGAAATCACTAGCCTCTGTATCAATAATTGGTCTATAAACATCAGCTACCCATTCGGCAACATTTCCAGACATATCATACAAGCCAAAAGCATTTGGAGGGTACGATTTTATTTTAATAGGAATATCAGAACCATCATCACTCCAACCAGATAGGCCACTATAGTTTCCTTTTCTTTGTTTAAAGTTTGCAAGTTGGTCACCTTTATACCTAGTAGATTTATCTCTAGTGTATTTACCATTCCAAGCATACTTTTTTCTACCTCTAATATTATTGTATTCTCTATTTTCAGCAATAGCTTTTGCTCCATATTCCCATTCCGCTTCAGTTGGGAGTCTGAATTTTTGAGTTAAAATTCCGTCTAGAGCAGTTACATGTCTTCCTGTAAAAGATCCTTTTGCAGGTCTTGGTTGACCTTTTTTTCTAGCTCTATTATCTGGCAAACCTCTTTTGTATACCGTAGAATCACCATTAAATAATCTACTAGGATCTTCTAAGTATACATCTGTATCAAAGAAATTTCTAATAGAATCATTCTCTAATACATTATTTATTATACCTCTGTCTATTAATGTTTTTAAATTAACAGCACTAGTTCTCCATTTACAATATTGAACAGCTTGTAACCAACTTACCCCTACTATAGGATAATCAGCATAAGCAGGTTGTCTTAAATAGTTTTCAGACAATAAATCTGTATTTCCTAAACTAGATCTCCATACAAGAGTGTCAGGTAATGCAGACGTATAAATATTTTTATATTTTTCTTCTTCTGGAGGGAAAATATCTTTAGTAACTTGTAAGTACAAAGAATATTCTGAATTTGTTACTTCAGCTTCATCCATGTAATAGGAACGAATATGCATTTGTCTTGGTGTTGTGTTCCAGTCAAACATTACGTCATCTTGGACCTGTCCCATGACAAAAGTTCCTCCTTCTATGGCTACCATACCATCAGGAGTTTTTTGTCCTTCAAAGGCAGTACCTTTGATATAGTTTCCGTATTTAGGATCGTTAAAATTCCAGCCTGTCAAAGAGGATTTACTCTTCTGGGCAGAATTACAATTATACAATAGCAATGTGCTAAGTAGTAGTAAGCTTATTTTAAATAAGTTCTTCATATCTTATCTTCAAATATTAAGGGTTCTGTTTCAGCTTGGCAATTTACAATAAAATTGTATTCAGACAAGATGATTCGTAAATTTTAATGACTCCTTTTATTTTCAATATAAGTTTAAACGCATTAGTTTTTTATTTATTATGACATATGTAAGTTTCCCACAAAATATCTAAGTTTTATTTACGTTATTTGGTGTATGATTATGATGAGAAAATCGATTACTACAGTTATATTCCTTCTCTTTTCTATTGTAGTGTCAGGCCAAGTTACTAACTCCGTATTAGCAAATGGTAATTGGTTTAAATTTTCTGTAGATACTACTGGTGTTTTTAGAATAGATAGAAATCTTTTACAGCAAATAGGTGTTTCAACAGGAGATTTGAATCCTCAGAAGATTCACATCTATGGAAATGGAGGTAATTTACTTGCTGAAGTTAATGGAGATTTTCGCTATGACGATTTACAAGAAAACGCAATTTATATTGAGGGTGAAGACGATGGTTCTTTTGACGCTGGTGATTTTATACTTTTTTATGCAAAAGGGCCTCATGATTGGATTGTAGACACAAACAATGGAACAGCAAGTCATCGACAAAATATTTATTCAGAGAAAGGATATTATTTTATTACAGTAAATGATACCGACGGAAAACGTATTCAAAATAGCGCAGAAGTTGTTGGAACAGCAGTGAGTCAAGTAACCACTTTTGATGATTATGTATTTTATGAAAAAGAAACAATAAATCTTTTTGCAGCTGGGCGTAAATGGTTGGGTGAAGAGTTTAGTGTAGAGAACGAGCAAACATTTCAAATACCATTTCCAAATGCGGTTCCAAATGAAAACATTAACATTACTATTCGCGCCACTGCCTCCTCAGGACTTTCTTCTAGTATGCAGGCGAATGTGAATTCTCAAAACCTATTTAGCTTTACTTTTCCTGCAAATAATCCAAGCTCATTAATTTTAGCTTCAGAACAAATTAGAAATGGCTCTCTACTAAATTCAAGTACTGTAATTGACATTACTCTAAATTATGATAATGGGGGAAACCCAGCAGCAAGAGCCTATTTAGATTATATAGAAATTGTTGGTAAAAAACAATTAGCTGCTAGCGACTTTCAATTTCCTTTTCGAAGTTTTGAAACAGCCAATGCTACTAGTACAGATATTGTAGAATATCAAATTCAAAATGAACAGAATATTTATCAAGTTTGGGATGTAACAGACCCAATCAATGTAACTACTCTAACAAATGAGTCTAGTGCTAATTTTTCATTCAAAGCAAATGGAGGTGAGTTGAGAGAATATGTTGTATTGCATTCAAATGATTTTTACACTCCCGAGGCACTTCAAAACCCTAGAGTTGAAAATCAAAATTGACATGCAATTAAAGACATTAATTACTTATTAATTACCAATCAAGAGCTTTCTCAGCAAGCACAAAGAATTGCTGATTTTCACATTCAGAATACAGGACTAACAGCAAAAGTAGTTTTGGTAGATGATATTTATAATGAATTTTCTTCTGGATCTTCTGATATTACTGGAATTAGAGATTTTATAAAGCATGTGTACGATACCAATACTACAGCAGAAAACAAATTAAAGTTTGTCTGCTTTTTCGGAGATGCTTCATACGATTATAAGGATCGGATTATAGATAACAATAATATTGTGCCAGTATATGAATCTGATCAAAGTTATAGTTTGGCTTTTTCATATGTTACAGATGACTTTTTTGCAATGTTAGAAGATGGAGAAGGGCTCATGTCTCCAACACATACTGTAGATGTAGCTACTGGTCGAATCCCAGTTAGTACAGTTAACCAAGCATCAGCAGTGGTTGATAAAATATTAACGTATTATACAACAGCTTCTTTAGGAGATTGGCGTAATACAATTACTCTGGTCGCAGATGATATTGATGCAAGTTCAGATATTTCTATTCAAACTGGAGTAGAGATTATTGCAGATAATATAAAAGTAAACAAGCCTGTTTTTAATGTAAATAAAATTTATGCTGATGCATTTACCCAACAAAATTCATCAGGAGGAGAAAGGTACCCGCAAGTAAAAGATGCAATCACTACAGCAGTAGAAAGGGGAACACTCATCTTTGATTATTTTGGACATGGAGGAGAAGATGGTTTCGCAGCAGAACGGTTTTTAGATGTGCCACAAGTTCAAGGGTTTCAAAATGAGAATATATTACCATTATTTATTACTGTGACTTGTGAGTTCTCTCGATTTGACAATCCAAATAGAACAACAGCAGGAGAGCTAACTTTTTGGAATGTATCTGGAGGAGCAGCGTCAATGATTACAACAACAAGAGAAGTTTTTATTGGTGTTGGTCAAGAGTTTAATGAAGACTTAATGAGTATTCTGTTAGAATTTAATGGAGAAGATTTAAGTATGGCAGAATCCTTAGCAAAAACAAAAAATAACTTTACGAATTTTCAAAAATTCTTTATTTACTTCTTCGGAGACCCAGCCAAGAAATTAGCAATCCCACAACCCAATGTGAGAATAACCAAGATGAATGGTGTTGATATTACACAGTCTTTAGATACTTTAAAAGCTTTGGCAAGGGTTAATTTTGAAGGCGTGGTAACAGACAATTCAAATAACATCCTCAATGATTTCAATGGCGTTTTATCTACAACTGTTTTCGATAAACCCATTAATAAAACAACTTTAGATAATGATGGCTTTAATGTTTTTATGACTTTTGATTCTCAAGAAAGTAAATTATTTAGAGGTCAATCTACCGTAGAGAATGGGAATTTTAGTTTTGAGTTTATTGTACCTAGAGATGTGAGAATAGCTTTTGGAAATGGGAAGTTGAGTTTTTATGCTGAAAACCAAGAATCAGATAGAGCTGGCTTTAATACGGATATTATTGTTGGCGGAATTAATGAAAGTGCCCTAGAAGATACTACGGGACCAGAGATTCAGTTATTTATGAATGACGAATCATTTCTGGAAGGAGGAAATACAAATGCCTCTCCAAACTTAATAGCAAAGTTGTCTGATATTAGCGGAATAAACACTTCTGTTACTGCAGTAGATCATGATATAATAGCTATTTTAGATGGAGATGAGTCCAATCCAATTGTTTTAAACGATTTTTATGAAACCGAACTTAATGATTTTACAAAGGGTAAAGTAACGTTTCGTTTTAGAGGTTTATCGGCTGGTAATCATGTAATTAAACTAAAAGCTTGGGACGCGTATAACAACTCATCTGAGGCAGTAATTAACTTCGTTGTAGTGAGCGATGCAGGTTTAACTTTAGATAATGTTTTGAATTATCCAAATCCATTCGTAAATTACACCGAATTTTGGTTTAACCATAACAAGCCGAACGAGACCCTTGAAGTTCAGGTGCAAATTTTTACAATTGCTGGTAAACTAATCAAAACTATTAATAAACAAGTACAAACAACTGGTAATTTAGCCAGAAATATAGCATGGAATGGCTTGGACGATTTTGGAAACAAAATAGGAAAAGGAGTCTATGTCTATAAACTAAAAGTAAAATCAACCGTAAGCAATATATCGGCAGAAAAGTATGAAAAATTAGTTATACTATAATAAATATTGATATTTGCAGTTAAGTATGAAATTTATAATATGAAAAAATTAGCATTATTGTCTATCATTTGTTTCTCCTCCATTGGTGGAGTATACTCACAAACGAATACAACACAAACAGGAGGAATTACCACAGCAACTCCTTTTTTACTAATTGTGCCAGATGCAAGATCTG
>JAESUF010000194.1 GCA_016763215.1 Flavobacteriaceae bacterium | reverse complement strand
CACATCTTCAATTACTTCTTCTGCTTCTTCTACCTCTTCTATCTCCTCTACTCCGACAGCTTCTGTTTCATCCGTTTCTGTTGATTCAATGATGGTTTCTTCAACTTCTTTTTCATCTTCAACTACTTCAATTTTCTCGGGAGTTGGTGGCGGTGGTGTCTTCGGGATTTCTGGCTCAATACGTTCTGTAATTGGAATTTCTTCTTCTAAATCGGCACTCATTGTTACATCCCCTAAATCTCCAAATTGGCGATCAAACGTTTTCTTTTCAATAACTACATAGGTGATAAAGAGTGCTAAAACTAACCCTAATTGTGTAAACAACTTACTGTAGTTCTCTAGATTTGATTTCGGTGTTTTCTTGATTTCCATCTTTTAAGAATTTTAAAATTTCGCATAAGAGATCCCTCTACCGTTCTGTACGGAATTGATTGTAAAAACCTTATACTATTTGATTTAATTTAAATCACCTAACTAGATGATGGGTGAAACTATTTAGTCTACTTATTATATCTTCTATCCTTCAACATCTAATCGCATTGGTAGCGTGTATTTTACAGTTACTATTTCACCATCTTTTTCGCCAGGAATCATTTTTGGCAGTAAACTAATTATACGAATAGATTCTTTCTCTAATTCTTTGTGAGGAGCTTTTACTCTAACCCCTATAACATCACCTTCTCTGTCAATTTTAAAGAACATTATTATACGTTTCTTTCCTGGCTTTAACCCTAGTTCATTTGGCAAGTCAGAATTAAAATTCTTAGCAAAATGCTTCTGAATATTTTTATTAAAACATTTTTTATCATTTTCTGGACAACCTGGAAAAGTAGGTACTTTATCCAAACTAACAAATAAAACTTCTCTTGCAGAAGGGTCTAAGGTATCACCCTTTTTAATCAAAAGTGAGTAGTCCTCATGCTCCACCTTATTAATGGGTTCAGTCTCTGAATACTCTTTTAGCTTTTCATTTTTCGATACATCATGCACTTCTACATTAACACATGCACTATAGAACAGCATCCCGACTAACATAGGCAATAGCAAAAGGTATTTAAGTTGACTTCTAGGATTTGATTTTGTTTTTAAAATCATACGAATTCTTTTTTTTATGTACGAATGCTTATAAAATTGATTGACAAATGATATATTTTCAACATCAAATAAGTTCGATAGCAAATTGTTGATATATGGTTCTTTTTTTCCTAATCTGACAATAGATTCATCAGAAAGATATTCGTGCACCAATGTGATTCTTTTCTGGTAAACATAAACAAGAGGGTTGAACCACATAACAATTTTCAAAATTTCAAAAAAGAGAAGGTCTAAAGAATGTTTTTGCTGACTGTGAATCAATTCATGTTCAATAATTTCAGTCCTTTTTTTAGTATCAATTTCATTCCCTAAAAAAATGAAATTAAAAAATGAGAAAGCCTTTGTTGTATTTGTAACCAATACAAGTGTATACTCATTTTGCCTTTTCACTTCACTTAATCGGATCATTCGAATCAACTTCCCTAATTTTAATACAAACAAGCATGAAAAAAACAATATTCCAAGCCAAAAAACAGCACTAACATAAGCTATTGTCTGATCTATAGATTGAAATTCGAACGACTTTTCTATTACATATTGAGGGGATAAAATAATCTCTGGTAATAAAACAGACAACTCACTTGAAATAACTTTTTGAAAAGATGCTATTTTTATAAATGGTAAAACAAATGCTACAATAGAGGTTATTAGCAGGTACCATCTATTTTTCACAAAGAATGTTTCTTTGCTCAAAATGAAATCATACACCATTAAAAATAACGCTTGAAATAAAATGACTTGAATGATATAATTAATCATAACTTCTTTTTATTATTAACTTCTTTCAAAATACTTTCTAACTCAGAAATATCAACATTGTTCTTTTTTACAAAAAAAGAGACCATACTCTCAAAAGAACCTCCAAAATAACCATTCATTAATTTATGAAGGCTTTGATTTGTGTACTCAGGTTTTAGCACCAAAGGAAAATACAGATAGCCTCTTCCGATTGATTTGTGGTCTACAAATTTTTTTGTCTCTAAAATTCTTATAATGGTAGAAACCGTATTATAGGCTGGTTTAGGATTGGATAACTTTTCAACAATCTCCTTCACAGAAGCCTCTTCTAGTTTCCACAGAACTTGCATAATTTGCTCTTCTGCTTTTGTTAATTGTTTATTCATTTTTCAACTAATTATTTAGTTTGGAATCCAAATATAACTAATTGTTTAGTTTGAACTAATTTTTTAGTTGATTTTAACATTTGTAACAAAAAATATTTTTTTTCGTTTTATACATACAACGAACATAACTTTATGGACATCCTTTTACTTTTTCTAGGGTTTATTTTTATTTTTCTTGGAATTATAGGTTCCTTTTTACCAATATTACCTGGTCCAATTACTGGATGGGTAGGGTTACTACTGCTTCATTTAACAGAAGCCATACCTCAAAATTGGACTTTTTTGGGAATCACTTTAGGGATCGCTATTTTAATTTATATTCTCGATTTTATCATTCCTGCGCTAGGGACTAAAAAATTTGGTGGAAGTAAGTATGGGATGTATGGAACTACGCTGGGTTTAATTGTTGGACTCTTATTTCTTGGTCCACTCGGAATTATTATTGGGCCTTTCGCAGGTGCCTTAATTGGAGAATTAATGTATGACAGCAAAGATTCTAAAAGAGCTTTTAGAGCTGCATATGGGGCTTTTATTGGGTTCTTGTTTTCAACTGGGCTTAAATTTATTGTAAGCCTCATATTTACTGGCCTGTTTATTTCGAAATTTTGGGAATATAAGTCGGGCTTCTTTTAAAGAAAAGACAAAAAAAAAGCAACCCGTTTCAGGGAAGCTTTCCATTGGTTAACAAAACCACGACACTTTTACGAAAGTGCCAAAACAACACAACTAAATGCTGTTTCTAACAAAACAGCCCACAAATATACTGGTTTTTTAAAGCACAACAAGTATTTTTTCCTTTTTTAAGATTCCCTTCTTTTTAGCAATTGATTATCTTTGCGCCTTCAAATCATTAAGAAAACAACATTTAGAATGCAATTATCAGAACAAGAAATTGTAAGACGAGAGAAATTAAGTAAGCTAAGAGCTTTAGGTATAAACCCTTATCCCGCAGACCTGTATCCATTGGATACAAATTCTAAACAGATAAAGGAGGTTTTTTCAGAAGGTAAAAAGGTAGTTATTGCTGGAAGGTTAATGTCTATTAATATCCAAGGAAAAGCTTCTTTCGCTCAGTTACAAGATTCAGAAGGCAGAATACAAGTGTATTTTAACAGAGATGAAATTTGCCCCGGAGAAGATAAAACCTTATACAATAATGTTTTCAAAAAACTAATTGATTTAGGTGACTTTGTAGGTATTGAAGGAGAACTGTTCTTAACCAAAGTTGGAGAAAAAACAGTTCGTGTAAAAAAGTTCACACTGCTAAGTAAGGTATTAAAGCCACTGCCTTTACCTAAGGAAAAAGACGGCGTTGTCTTTGATGCTTTTACAGATCCTGAATTGCGTTATCGTCAGCGATACGTTGATTTAGTGGTAAATCCACATGTAAAAGATGTTTTTATAAAAAGAACAAAATTATTCAATGCCATGCGTAGTTTCTTTAACGATGCTGGTTATTTTGAAGTAGAGACACCAATATTACAGCCTATTGCTGGAGGTGCCGCTGCAAGACCTTTTACAACACATCACAATTCATTAGACATTCCTTTGTACATGAGAATCGCGAACGAATTGTACTTGAAGAGATTAATCGTTGGTGGCTTTGACGGAGTTTATGAATTTTCTAAAAACTTCCGTAATGAAGGAATGGACAGAACTCACAACCCTGAGTTTACAGCCATGGAGATCTATGTCGCTTATAAAGACTATAATTGGATGATGGATTTCGCAGAGCAATTATTAGAGCATTGTGCTATTGCGGTAAACGGAACCTCTGAAGCTATTTTTGGTGAGCATACAATCGACTTTAAAGCTCCATACGCTAGAGTTACGATGGCCGATTCGATTCAACATTTTACTGGTTTTGACATTAATGGAAAGACTGAGGATGAAATCAGAGAAGCAGCGAAATCGATGGGAGTTGAAGTAAACGACACCATGGGTAAAGGGAAATTGATTGATGAGATTTTTGGTGAAAAATGTGAAGGGAATTACATTCAACCAACATTTATCACTGACTACCCAAAGGAAATGAGTCCTTTGTGTAAAGAGCATAGAGACAATCCTGAATTAACAGAACGTTTTGAATTGATGGTTTGTGGTAAGGAAATTGCAAATGCCTATTCGGAACTAAATGATCCAATAGATCAAAGAGAGCGTTTTGAAGCCCAATTAAAATTAGCCGCGAAAGGAGATGACGAAGCTACAGAGTTTATCGATCACGATTTCTTACGGGCTTTAGAGTACGGAATGCCTCCTACCTCTGGAATGGGAATTGGAATGGATCGATTGATTATGTTTTTAACAAACAATCAGTCGATACAAGAAGTATTGTTCTTCCCACAAATGAGACCAGAGAAGCAAGCTCCTTCTATTGAATTAAATGAAGATGAGAAAACTGTTTTTGCTATCATCCAAAAAGCAGAAAAAATAGACTTGACCGAATTAAAAACACAATCTGGATTGAGTAATAAAAAATGGGATAAAACCATTAAAGGATTGACAAAAAACAAATTGGCCTCAGTCACTAAAACTGAAGAAGGTTTGTTTGTTGAAGTTCTATAAAACAAGAAAAACATCATTTTAAAGAGGAGTTATCTATTGGTAATTCCTCTTTTATTTTTACACGCTTCTTACCTTTCTGAGTTATTTTTTTCCTCTATATTTAACAGTCGAAAATCTACACATGATTATCAAGAAATTAATATTACTTTTTTTATTTCTATGTACTAGTACTTCATGGGGGCAGCTGCTTTTTAAAGAGAACGCTACTGCCAAAGGGGCTGGTTATGCGTATGGAAATGAAATTTATGGAGGAGGGGTTTCTTTTGCAGATTTTAATAATGATGGCTGGGATGACCTTACCTATGCAACAGATGAGACCAAAGAGGTGCTTTTTTTCCAAAACAATAATGGTACCTTTAATTTAGTCGACCTAGGGATTAATGATACAGAACGTGTAAAACAAGTTTTATGGGTTGATTATGATAATGATGGTGACAAAGATTTTCTAGCAACCAGTATTACTGGGTTTAATAAGTTTTACAGAAACGATGGTAATTTATCATTTACAGACATCACGAGCACTTGTGGCCTTTTTACCAATAATCTTTACACCTATGGAGCAACTTTTGGAGACATAGACAATGATGGTGACCTAGATGTATTTATTGCGAATAGAGATGATGTCTCTTTCAGTCAACAGAATTATTTATACCGGAATGATGGCGGCACTTTTGTAGACATCACTTCAAGTGCTGGAATAAATGTAAGTAGCGAACTTTCTTTTTGCGCCTCATTTTTTGATTACGACAACGACGGTGATCAAGATTTGTATGTTGCTAATGATAAAATGTCATTTATAAACCGATTGTATCGGAACAATGGGGATGCAACATTTACAGATGTTTCTGTTTCTAGTGGAGCTGGGATAGCTATCGACGCCGTGTCTACCACAATAGGAGATTATAATAATGATGGTTTTTTTGATATCTATGTTACTCATACCGCCGGGAATAATCTCTTAAAAAATAATGGAGATGGTACTTTTACAAACGTAGCTGCTAGCACAGGAACTTCATTCGATAGCATTGCTTGGGGAGCTGTATTTTTAGATGCAGACAACGATACTGAATTAGATTTATATGTTAGTGGAATGCTAGATGGTTCTGACCCTAATAAACTCCCTTCTGCTTTCTACCATAATCAAGGAGGTACTTTTGTAATTCCTACAAATATTGGTTTTCTAAACGATACTCGATCTAGTTTCGGAAATGCAATTGGTGATTTTAACAATGATGGTCTTGTAGATATTGTTGTGATGAACAACAACAACGAGAATAATTTTTTATGGGAAAATCAAACCACAACAACAAACAACTGGATCAAAGTTAAATTAGAGGGTATTACAAGTAACAAAGATGGTATTGGCAATAAAATTGAAGTATTTGCTGACGGAAAATCACAATACAAATACACCGTCTGTGGAGAAGGATATTTAGGGCAAAATTCTGACAGTGAATTTATAGGGTTGAAAGATGCTAGCCTCATTGATTATATCAAAGTCACATGGAATACTACTGGGTTGGTAGAAACTATTAATAATATCCTCCCCAATCAAACGATTACAATTCAGGAAGGGAATGGCGTTTTAAACACTTCAAGCGAAGAAAAAATATCTTATACTATATTTCCAAATCCTAGTGATGATGGAAAATTTACAATTAACAATTTACAGCAAGAATTTAAATATATTATTTTCACCGTTCAAGGACAAAAACTTTCAACTGGAGATGTAAGCCCTACCCAAAAAGGTATTGACATTAGTACTTTCTCCTCTGGAGTCTATTTGCTTAAACTAATTTCTAACACAAGATCCGAAACCATTAAAATAGTTAAAAAGTAATTCATTGCATACTCATAATATTAAGTATATTGCATTAATAACTACTTAATTACATTATGGAAAGAATAAAAAGAGAGTCTGAATACAGTATGGTTGATTGGTGGAAAAAAGTTTTCATCGAAAATTATGCAAACTTTGAAGGAAGAGCTAGAAGATCTGAATATTGGTACTACATTTTAGCTAATATCTTAATTGTAGTAAGCTTCTATATCAGTGTCCTCTATGCTTTCGAGATTAACATAGACAAAGGGCAAGTCTTTCTCCATCTTTTGTTTAAATGGTTGGGCTATATCGTCGTAAAATAGAGGTGTATTACTGGTTTCCTTCTGTCCTTGTTTGAATTTGGTGTACTCCGCCCTTAGCTT
>JAESUF010000020.1 GCA_016763215.1 Flavobacteriaceae bacterium | reverse complement strand
AATTAAAAGAAAAGAAAGCTTTTTAATCGGCTTCGTTTCAGTACTCCCTATTTTTTTGACATCTTATTTTTAATCATTGATAATAGAACATATACACTAATGGTGATTGGTATTGCTAAATACTGAATTGTAATCAGTAAAATAACTGAAAGTACAATCAATACATATTTAAATACATTTTCTTTCAATCCATAATTCTTGAATTTTAGAGAAAACAAAGGAATCTCTGCATTCATTAGATAGCTAAAAACCAACGTTACCGTAGTTAAAAAATAAACGTTTGAAATTAAATCTCTTACAAACTCAATAGCTGTTGTTTGAAAAATTAATGGTAGAGAGACTACAAAAAGACTCATTGCTGGAGTTGGTAACCCAATAAAAGATTCTGACTGCCTTGTGTCTATATTAAATTTTGCCAAACGATAACAGGCAGCAAGTGTTAATATAAAAGCGAAATAAACGATATATGTCTTTTCATTACTAAATAACACATACTCACCTACTTCAACATCCCCAAGCGAAAAATCAAATAACTTATACATAATGATTCCAGGAACAACTCCACTTGTTACCATGTCTGCCAAAGAATCTAATTGTTTCCCTAATTCTCCTGAAACATGCAAAGCACGTGCTAAAAACCCATCAAAAAAATCAAAAACGATTCCCAATAGTACAAGATATGCTGCTATTTCATACCTGCCTTCTAAAGCAAATATAATTGCGATTGTACCACAAAAAAGATTACCTAATGTAAATAAGTTTGGAATGTGTTTTTTAATATTCATGGGCTTAAATTCTGCGGCTAAAATAGTAAATCCTTTTTCACAGTTTTTAAAATCCTAAAAAATTCAGGATATTTGTTTATTCAATTGCTAGAAAACTTTTATTTATGCCTTTAATAGAATCTAACTTCTCTCCTTCTCTACCGTTTAGAAATGGTCATTTAAACACCATTTACAGGCCTTTATTCATGAAGGGGGTACACAATTATGACCGTGTTCGAATAGATACCTGGGATCATGACTTTATTGATTTGGATTTTTCAAAGGTTGATTCAGATAAATTAGTTGTTTTAATTCATGGCTTAGAAGGAAGTTCTGAATCAAAATACATCTTATCGGCTTCCTCAGAATTAAATGCTTCTGGTTTTGATACTGTTTCTTTTAACTTGAGAGGTTGTAGTGGAGAAGACAATCTATTATTAGGCACCTATCATAGCGGTAAAACAGAAGATTTAGATTTTGTTCTTTCCTATTTACTAGAACACTATCACTATGAGAAAATAATGATTGTTGGATATAGTTTGGGAGGTAATTTAACATTAAAATACCTTGGGGAATATCTAAATAGTATTTCCGACAGAATCTGTTCAGCTGTTGCAGTTTCGGTTCCGATAGATTTAACTACTTCTGGAAAAGCAATGGAGCATTTTAAAAACAAGGTGTACATGGAACAGTTCCTAAAAACCTTACGTTTAAAAGTACTTGAAAAAGCTCATAAGTTCCCCGAGTATGATGTAGACAAAGAAAAATTATTCAAAGCAAAATATTTTAAGGATTTTGACGAATTGTATACTGCTCCTGTTTTTGGGTTTACAAGCCCTGAAGATTATTGGGAGAAAGCCAGTTCTAAACCCTACTTATCGAGAATAGCAAAACCAACATTATTAATTTCTTCTTTGGACGATCCTTTTTTATCTGAGGAATGTTATCCATATAAAGAAGCTGAAAATTCTGACTTTTTGTATTTAGAAGTTACAAAGTATGGTGGACATGTAGGATTTATGTCGGGGTTTAGGCAACAAGACAACCGATGGTTAGAAAATAGAATCGTTCAATTTCTAAAAGGCAACTCATAAATCATACAATAACTCATGGTTTCTAAAGTTATTTCAATAATATAGTTCGATATTTGTTCATAGAATTGATGATTCCTTTGAAAAGAAAACAACTTTTATTTTTCCTATTACTCCCGCTAATTGTTAATGCACAGGCAATTCGAAATTACTCGAATGAATTCTTGAATATTGGTGTAGATGCCGCAGCTTTAGGAATGAGTAGAGCTGTCGTTGCTACGACTAGTGATGTGAATGCTGGTTACTGGAACCCTGCAGGGTTAGTGAATATTGAAGATTATCAAGGATCTATTATGTATGCCTCTTATTTTGCAGGCATAGCCAACTATAATTATGCTGCTTTTGCAATGCCAATTGACAAACAAAGTGCTTTGGGTGTCTCTATAATTCGATTTGGTGTTGATGATATTTTAAATACAACTGAATTAATTGATAGTCAGGGTAATATTGACTTTAATAGAATCAGTTTATTTTCTGCAGCCGATTATGCTTTGAATGTTAGTTATGCCAGGAATCTAATTTTTAAAGATTTATATTTTGGAATCACTGCAAAAGTAGTCCGTAGAACAATTGGTGATTTTGCCAATTCTTGGGGTTTTGGTTTTGATGCAGGAATTCAATATGAAAGAGGTTCTTGGAAATTTGGGCTGATGATTCGAGATATTACAACCACATTTAATATCTGGACTATTGATAAAGATGCTTTTGCTGCAATTCAGAATGCGATACCAGGCCAGAATCAAGAACTACCAGAAACTACTGAAATAACAAAGCCTAAAGTACAATTTGGAATGGCAAGAAAATTTAATTTAGGACGCTTTTTTCATTTGCTAACTGAATTTGATTTGAATCTACGATTGGCAAAAACAAATGATATTATTTCTACAAGCATTGGGAGTATTGATCCTGCTTTAGGATTTCAACTCGACTATGAGAATTTTGTGTTTTTGAGAGCTGGTGTTGGCAATTTTCAAAGAGTGACAGAATTTGATGGTAGTAAAAATGTAACACTACAGCCAAATTTTGGTGTTGGTTTCACTTATAGAGGAATTCAAGTAGATTATGCCTTAACGAATATTGGAAGTGTTGGTAATGCATTGTTTTCCAATATTTTTTCGATAAAGATTGACTATAGTTTTTTTAGACCATAACTTATGAGAAAAATTTACATACTACTTTTATTTTTTAGTTTTTCTATCCAAAACATACAATCACAAAGTTTACAACTTTCTGTTTATTCGGAAGTAAGTATTCTTACTGTTGGCCCTGGAAATGAACTTTTTGAAACATTTGGACATAGTGCTATCCGTATAAAAGATCCTGTGCTACAATTAGATGTCGTCTTTAACTATGGTTTGTTCAACTATAATCAACCAAATTTTTATGCCAATTTTGCAAAAGGAAAACTTTTGTACAAACTAGGGATTCAATCCTATCAGTATTTTATTAAAAGTAATGAAGCTGATAAACGTTGGATGAAAGGACAAGTTCTAGAATTGACTCAAAGTGAAAGACAAGCATTTTTCCAATTCTTACAGAATAATGTTCAACCAAAAAATGCTTCTTATTTATATGATCCCTACTTCAATAATTGTGCGACAAAATTAAGAGACATTGCAAAAGATATTTTAGGAAATCATATTCAATTCGAAACAAGTTACTTAAATAAACAACTTACATTAAGGCAATTAATGAATATTGAAATGCCTTGGAATACTTGGGGCAGTTTTGGAATCAATTTAGCTTTAGGGAGTAAACTAGATAAGGTAGCAAGTCCTGAAGAATATATGTATTTACCAGACTATGTGTATTTGGCATTTAAAAATGCAAGTAAAATCTCTGATGATAAATCAAAACCCATGATTAAAAATGAGGTGACACTTTTAGATTTTAAAGAAAGAGAAGCAAAAATCAGTTGGACCAACCCATTGCTTCTATTTTCATTTCTTCTATTAATTACCATTTTCATAACCTATAGAGACTTCAAAAATAATTCGCATACAAAATGGTTGGACTTTCTACTGTT
>JAESUF010000193.1 GCA_016763215.1 Flavobacteriaceae bacterium | reverse complement strand
ATCAACCATAGTTCCAATAGCAATAGCAATACCTGATAAAGCAACAATATTTGCATCTACGTCAAAGATTTTCATTGCTATAAATACCATCAATACTGCTACTGGTAATAAACCAGATATTAAAATGGAAGCTCTAAGGTTGAATACCATGATGATGATAACCAAAATTGTAATCAAAATTTCTAATGTCAGTGCTTCATTTAGTGTTCCTAAAGTTTCTTCTATGAGTTCTGTTCTGTCGTAGAATGGTACAATCGTTACTTGTGATGTTCTACCGTCTGGTAATACTTTAGAGGGCAACCCTGCACTTAATTCCTTAATTTTGGATTTTACATTATTGATAACTTCCATCGGATTTGCTCCATATCTGGCAACAATAACTCCTCCTACTGCTTCAGCTCCTTCTTTATCCAATATACCTCGACGTGCAGCAGGCCCTAATGAAACTTTACCAATGTCTTTTATTTTAATTGCCGTAAAATCTTCGGAAGTGATCACCGCATTTTCTATATCTGAAATCGACTTTACGTACCCTAACCCTCGAACTAAATATTCGGCTTGGTTAATTTCTATGGTTTGCGCTCCGATATCCCGATTGCTCTCTTTGACAGCCTTTACTACTTGTTGCAACCTTATATTATATTGCCTCATTAATTCAGGATTCACATCTACTTGATATTCCTGAACATACCCACCAATAGAAGCTACTTCAGAGACACCACTTGCGGAGGATAAGGCATATTTTACATAGTAATCTTGTATGCTTCTTAGCTCGTGTAAATCCCATCCTCCTGTAACATTTCCTTTATCGTCACGTCCTTCTAAAGTATACCAAAATATTTGTCCTAACCCTGTAGCATCTGGCCCTAAAGCTGGATTTACCCCTTCAGGTAATAATCCACTTGGTAGTGAGTTCAATTTTTCAAGAATGCGACTACGACTCCAATAAAATTCTACATCTTCTTCAAAAATGATGTAGATACTTGAAAATCCAAACATTGAAGAACTACGAATCGTTTTGACTCCTGGGATTCCTAAAAGTGAGGTCGTTAATGGATAGGTTATTTGGTCTTCTATATCTTGTGGTGAGCGACCGTCCCACTTAGTGAAAACAATTTGCTGATTCTCTCCAATATCTGGAATCGCATCTACTGCAACGGGGTTACTTGGTAAGAATCCAGTATCCCAATTAAAAGGTGCATTGATTGTTCCCCATCCAATAAAAAGGATGAGCATTAAAACAGCTACAAGTTTGTTTTCTATTAAAAATTTGATGCTTTTATTTAGCATTGGTTTTGATTATTAAACAGTTAGACATTGATATTAGAAAAATACCGAATACGCAAAATCACCCTATGGAATGTTTCCATGGGATCATAGTCTAGTGTTTAAAAATCAAATTAAATAGGTCTCGTCTAGCTTAAAGATTTGCCTGACCTTAATGGGAGGAGAGTAATCAAAATATAGAGTATCATTTTCCTCATATGTAATAAAGAGGTTACTATACGTATGTACAAATGTGGTAATAAAGACCTGTTGATCTACTGTTAAATCTACAACAGGTAACTTCAAATCATCCTGACCTTCAATAGTTATCTGTGTGTCATTACAACAGCCCTTCATCATTATGTCCTTTTCGACAGAAGACATTTGTATATTTTGCTCCATTCCACAAGAATGTGCCTTTTGAAAAATAGCAGTGTCAACCAATTCTCCTTGACAATAATGCATACTGATAGTAAACGACATTGTAGAGAGTAGTACTACAAAGGTCATTAAAATAGATGCTATTTTATAGAATGCTTTTTTCATTATACAATGCAAAGGTATAAAAATAAAGGAGATCTCAGTTTTGATTAACAAAATTTTAAGCTCTCCTATAGTTTTTAAAGTGATACTTAGTCTTCAAAACCCTGAGGAAGTCACGAATTTAAATCTTCTCTTCGCTACAAAAAGCTGAGTGTTAACACTCAACTTTTTATATTTCTAACATCTTCCTTACCCTCCTATTAATACATTTAAAGCTCCTACTACTATTTCTCCTCCATGTGCTGTGGCATCTCCCATTCGAGCTGCTGGTACACCTCCAATCATAACCGTACTAGAACCTTTAACAATAGCATCTGGTGGCCCAACACAGATAAGCATATCTCCAACACGAGCCGCTGGCAATTTGCCTATTAAAACTGTTGGGTCTCCAGGTCCAACTATAGGACCTCCTACATGAGGGATTGGAACTGGTGCTGGTGTTACCATAGGACATTCATGAAAATCTGTTAATCTTGCTGCTGCTGGCATAGTTCTATTTTTTAAATTAATTAATCATTACCATTGCTCCTTTGATGATTGTTTCGCCTCCTCCAACAAGTTCAGCTGTGGCACTTCCTTTTGCTGAAAACTCAGCATCAGCTAAAACTTGAACATTCATCCCTTCGATAGTTACATCTCCTCCTGAAGATTGTATCTCAACTCCTGTGTTCCCTTTAAGTATTAATTTTTCTGACGCTTGGATATTGATATCTTTAGAACTCTTAATGGTAATTCCAGCTTCGTTCATTTCTATACTATTCCCATTCTCATCCTGAATAGTTATCTTTTTGTCTTGATCACTAAAAACTGCCTTATTCTTATTTGGGGTATTAAATGTAAGCACGACATTTTCATCGTCAAATTCCATAGAAAGTCCCTTTTTAGAAACAATAGCTTTCATACTATTTTTCTCATTAGGTGTTAGATTACTATATGGTTTGTTCTTGATACTGCTATACAAACTACCTAAAATAATTGGAAACCTAGGGTCTTGATTTAAAAAACCTATGACTACCTCATCTCCTACTTCTGGAAAGAAGAAAGCTCCAGCACCAGAAGTTGAATAAAAATTAGCCAACCTTGCCCATATTCCTTTTCCTGTAGCATCAAACATCGGAACATCTATTAGAATTCGATATTGATTGTCTGGATCTTCGTACATCTTTTTTACAGTTCCATTAAAAAGTCCCTGTGCTCCTGGCAATAATCCGGAAGCTGGTGTTGCCATTACACCAGGCTCTTGTGTAAACCAGTTGGAAGATACCCCTATAGCGACTTCAGTAATCCAATTTCCATCAGAAATAGTATGAAGTATACTTGACGCCAAATGACCGCCATTAAATCGGTCTCCTAAACCATTAAGTCTTATGTATTTCCCAGGCTCTACCAGACTGGTTCCTTGAAACTTAACTTCTCCTTGGATTTTAGCATACTCACTTTTCGTAATTACTGCTTGAGACCAATTTGAAAGATCTGATGTATTGAGCGGTGCTGTTGTTTGTACTTTATACTCTCCTAAATCTACAACTTTAGATAGTTTTTTGGTAGATAAATTCCCCGCACCTGCGTAATTGCTCTTTGCTTGACTACGAACAACCTTCTGAGTTTGATAATCCCAAGAACTTCCCTGTACAGAATCTATTTGATTTACAGAATTCAGTTCTGCATTAAACTCCAATAAATTATCCCCATATTCAACCGTTAATACTGGTAATGTTTCTTTGTTTGGAGGGAATACGGATACCTTTCCATTGAGAGTGGTTACAATGAATCCATTTGCTTCAGCCCTTAAAAGTATAAAATCCCAATCGGTTGCATAATATTGTACCTGTTCTGGCCATACGGTTGGTGTAGCAGAAACATCTGATGACAATTTCGAATAATTCCCAATAATAGATTGCATAATCTCACTATCTTTCTTCTTAGAATAGGTCGAGGTTTTTCTCCCAACAGCCATTTTAATTGCTTCATCTCTGCATTCAATTTCTAACATTGAACCTACAATAGCATCTACTTTAATCCGTTGTTTTGTAATAATTCCTTCAAAAAGAAGCTTATTATTAGAATCATACCCTGCTTCAATGCTAATTGTATTTCCTGGCACAAAAGTATTTGAAGAACTGACTTTAAATTCTCTTGCACTTGGATCTCCGTCAAGAATAAACAATTTTGCCGTTGAAATTTTATTGACTCCTTTATCTACCATTATACTATGTACATTGATAGTGCCTAGTATTCCATTTCCATTTGTCTTTACTAAATAGGTGACTAGTCCTCCACTTGTTATACTCATATCTTATTTTAATTTTCTTTCGTTATTATACT
>JAESUF010000192.1 GCA_016763215.1 Flavobacteriaceae bacterium | reverse complement strand
ATAAAACAGGAGATAAAGTAATTGTACATCCGTATACTCAAAAGGATATTGCAAGCCTTATAGGTACTTCTAGACCTACATTAAATTCAATCATGAATGAATTAAAAGAGGCAGAAGAAATCAGTTTTAACAGAAAAGAAATTAGATTTTTAAAAAAAACATACCTAAGTGTAAGCTAGCTTACATTTCATGATTTTTACCGACCCTAAATTTGTCTCAAATTAATATTAAAACAAAAGAAATGAGGAAAATTTTAGGATTATTAATTGTAGCATCATTATTTGCTGCTTGTAGTAATAATGATGATGTTGCAACATCGTCAGATTTGACATTAAACCTAACGGGTTTAGAAGTCTTAGGTTCAGACTATGTTTATGAAGGTTGGGTTATTGTAAATGGAGCGCCAGTTTCTACTGGTACTTTTACCAGTGTTACTTTCCCACAAACCTTTTCAGTAGATTCAGAGACATTAGCAAATGCAGAAGCATTTGCACTTTCAATTGAACCAGTAGTAGATGCTGATCCTGCACCAGCAGCGACAAAAATTCTTTGGGGAACTTTCTCTGGAAATTCAGCAGCAGTTACTACTGAGATTGTAGGAGACTTTAGTACAGCAGCAGGTTCTTTCTTTTTAAGAACTCCAACTGATGAGACAGGGATGAATAATGGGAATGATGAAAATGGGGTATGGTTTGGTTTACCAGGAATGCCACCAGTACCAGATTTTGTACTACCAGTATTGCCTGAAGGTTGGGCTTATGAAGGATGGGTTATAGGAGATGCAGGACCAATTTCAACAGGAACATTTACTGCATTTAATACCATGGATAGTGGAAACCCTTTAAGTGGAACACAAAGCAATGCTGGACCACCAATTCCAGGTGAAGACTTCTTTAACAATGCGCCAGCAGGTGAAACTTTCCCTCTTGATGTACGAGGAAGAAGAGTTGTAATTACTGTAGAACCAGTACCAGATGATGCTGCTACTCCTTTTGCGATGAAACCATTATGGGCAATTGCAGGTACAGCAACAGCTCCAAGTACACACTTATTTACACAGAATTTAGGAACGTTACCAACAGGTACTGTTACCAGATAAAAGAGTTATTTTTCTTTTTGTTAGTAATATAGCGTAGTTTCGACTTAGAGACTACGCTATATTTATTTTATAGGTTTAGATAAGAAACAAAAAGAGTATTACTTAAATGAAAGTCAATAAATCAAAAATATTCAACATCGCAATTGTGGTTTTTATTATTGTATTAATTATTCCGCAAACCGCTAAGCCACTGAAAGTAGGGATTCATAAAATTTTCGGAATGTTTAGTCCCTCTGAAGTTGGTGAAAAGAGTAGAATTACTCTTGAAGATTATCATTGGGAATTGACCAATCATAAGGGAGAGTCGTATAACCTTAACGAAGCTAAAGGAAAGGTTGTTTTCATAAATCTCTGGGCTACTTGGTGTCCGCCATGTATAGCAGAAATGCCTAGCATGCAGGAACTGTACAATGATTATCAGGATAAGGTACTTTTTTTATTTGTTTCGAATGAAGGTCAAAATAAAGTAGCTTCTTTTTTTAAAAAGAAAGAATATAACCTTCCGTCATTTTACCCTGAAAGTGAAATTCCTAAAGAATTGTATAGTAAAACAATTCCAGCTACCTACATAATTGATAAAAGAGGAACGATTGTCATTGATAAGAGTGGTGCTGCTAATTGGAACGGAAGTTCTGTGAGAAGTTTATTAGATCGGCTAATTTTGGAATAAAAAAATGCCCGAAGAAACATAAAAATGTCGCATTCAGGCACCCAACTAACCAACCGTTGTAATTATAATTACGATTGTTTTATTGTTAATGGAACTTTGTAGATTTCTCCTCTCTTAAGTCCTTTAACATCAATCTTTTGATAGTTTAATTTGCTTTTTACATAAGTGTCTACAGATTCATTATTTGAATCTACTGAAATGACAATTAATTGATTTTTGTTATTCAACATTAAAGACACATTTGCTTTAATATCATTTCCATCAGTAAGCGTAAGACTCGATGGAGCTATAGATCCTAATAAGGATACAATTTTACTTCTCAATGCACTATTTGCATTGCTTGGTTCTGTTTCTGTTGCTGTAGCTGACAATGAAGCAAAGCTTATTGCGAGAGCTGCAAGCACTAATTTTAATTTTCTCATAATTACTGTTATTTAGATTAAACGTACACCCATAAGACTAGCGGGAAACAGAAATGTTTCACTTCTTAACTTAGTTTAATAAAAACTTAACGTGTTTTAACAGTTCTTTGAAGGAATATGGAAATTAGACTTCTTCTTTTAATACTTCAAGAATGATTTCACATCCTTCTTTAATTTCTTTATTAGAAATTGTTAGTGGAGGAGTAATTCTAATCGCTTTTCCTTCAAACAATAAGAAAAATAAAATCAATCCTTTTTCTAAACAGCGATGAATAATTTTAGCGGCTAATTCTGAAGACTCTACAAGAATAGCCAACATCAATCCAACTCCCCTTATTTCTTTAATTAAAGGGTGTTGTAAATACTGTCGAATGAGTTTTTCCTTTTCTAATGTTTCTGGAATGAGATGAGAGTCTAGAATTGTGTTTAGCGTAGCTGCACCAGCTGCAGCTATAACTGGATGCCCTCCAAAAGTAGTAATATGACCCAGTGTAGGATTTTCTTTTAATAGCGACATTATTTTTTCTGGAGCAATAAAAGCCCCAATAGGCATTCCGCCACCTAAACCTTTCCCTGTGATAAGAATATCGGGAATAACATTGTAGTTTTCAAATCCCCAAAAGGTACCTGTTCTACCTATCCCTGTTTGTATTTCATCAAGAATTAATAAAGCACCTACTTCTTGGCAACGTTCTTTTACTTTAGCTAAATATTCATTTTTAGGAACAATAAAACCAGCACCTCCTTGAATAGTCTCTAAAACAACAGCTGCTGTGTTTTTTGAAATCTTTTTTAAATCTGAGACCTTATTGTATTCAATAAATTTTATTCCGGGAATAAGTGGTCTAAAGGCACTGTTTTGTTGTTCGTTACCAGAAATACTCATTGCTCCCTGTGTATTTCCATGATAGGAGTTCTTGGCAGCAATGATTTCAAATCGTTTTGTAGAACGTTTAGCCAATTTTAAAGCTCCTTCACAAGCTTCAGTTCCCGAGTTGGTTAAATAGACACTATAAGAAGAGGGAAGAGTTTCAGATAAGAGCTTACATAAGTTTACTTGTGGTTTCTGAATGAATTCGCCATAAACCATTACGTGTGTGTAATTATCTAGTTGATCTTTAATAGCCTTTGTAACTTTTGGGTGTTGATGCCCTAAACTGTTTGCGGAGACACCAGCAACAAAGTCAAGATATTTTTTCCCAGAAGTGTCATAAATATAACTCCCTTTCGCTTTTGCAATTTCAATTGCCAAAGGATATGGACTCGTTTGAGCTTGGTATTTTAGAAAATCTGATTTCATCAGCACCAAATTTAAGGATTTGGTTTTGTACCTTTCTTTTTAACGTCCTTTTTGTTCGGCTGTTTCTTATCAAGGCTTTTCTTGGCAGATGATTTTTTTACTAGTACTTTTTTTGCAAGTGGTACTCGAACTGTTTTTCCATCTTTTATAAAGATATCTTCCATCTTCAAGGGTTGCTCATCTTCTCTCCAGATAAAACCTTTTAATTTTTTGTCATTCTCAGGAAACAGAGAAGGAGGATAGGTCTTGCCGTCTGTTTGCTTTAGACATTTAATTTTATCAATTTCATTATCAGACAGTTCAAATTCAATATTGCTACACAATTGTTTTGTAATGGTCTCTAATACACCCTCATCATTCCAATTGTACTTAATAGCTTGACCATTTCCCTTCACCAATAACGTTCTCAGTTTGTTCTCCAGAAACTTTCCATACATGTTTTTTCCTTTGATCTGATTAAAGTTTTTTGGGTCTAGTGAATCTTTTTGAATGATAAATGATTTTCCTAAGATCTTTAAGGAATCTAATTTATCGGTTATTTTATTAGAAAGTAGTTGAATGCTATCTCCAGTAATTTGACTCTTCCCCGACCACAGAACAGGACTGTAATACATTTTAGTGATACCCGATTCTTGATCTGTATGTAGTGAGTCACATTTCCCTTGTAAATCTTGCTTAAAGATTTTTACATTTCTATAAGATCGAATAATTCGTTTTTCTTTTTTTCCTGTAACGATTAATGTATCTCCATGAATAAAGGTAGAATCTTTTTCAACAATAGAAATAGCAACAGCTCTATCAATCATGAATATTGAATCTTTTTTTTGAAAAAATTCAGCATAATTCCCTTTGGCTATAAAGCTTTGTGCGGTGTCTATAACTATAATGTTATTTGTGGCGGAAGCAAAACCTCTAGGCTTATCATAATACAAACTGTCACCTTCAATAGTTCGATCGTCGAAATACAATTTGGAATTCTTTACAAAATGCGAGATATCTGTTTTGGTATTGTAGAAGCCTCTTTCTGTATATATCTTATTACCATCATCTTTGTTGGTAATTGTAGAAGCCCCATAAAGATATGCATGCCCAGAATTGGTGTAATAATCCAAATGATTGGATTCGATTAAATTATCGGGGTTCGTGATTGTTACTTTAGTTGTTGCAGTAAATTTTTTCTTTTCAAGAAAATACTTACCGTTTTTACTTTTTAACACATTGGTTTCGTCTTTGATGGTTGCAAAATCTTTGTAAGAAAGTAGTTGTTTCTCTCGATCAAAGTACAAGGTGTCTGTAGTGATAGTCATGGATGGATCTTTCAAAACAACATTGCCCCAAGAGACAGCTTGTTTTAAATTGGCATCATAGTCTACATAATCACTTGTTTGCCTAATGGTATCCCCTTGGTTAATTAAGACATCTCCATAGGCCTTAAAAAAGTTCTCTTTAGGATAATATAAAGCCTTTTTAGACGTTAAAATAGCACCAGCGTGTAGCATTTTAACTTTCCCTATTAAGATGATCGCTCCTGGGTATTTTTCTTCATTTACAGATTGTATTTCTGCGCTATATTTTAGTTTTTTCTGCTGAGAAACCCCTATAAAAGAAGTAAATATAAATATAGCAAGTAAAACCCTTTTCATAATTATAGTCTTATTTTTCGCTAAAATACTGAAAAGAGTCTGTCAAAATTCTTAATTTTAAGATAAAACTATCGAACGATAGTTTGCTTTCTGTCTGGTCCTACGGATACAATTTTGATAGGAACTCCAGTCTCTTCCTCAATAAAACGGATGTAGGCCATTAAATTTTTCGGGAGTTGACCTTCTTCAGTAAGTGTTGTTAAATCTTTCTGCCATCCTTTAAATTCAGTGTATACTGTAGAAACATTTTCTGGTTCTATATTATAAGGTAGGTGTGAAATTTCTTTTCCTTTGTATATATACGACGTACAAATTTTTAGTGTGTCAAAACCTGAAAGAACATCACATTTCATCATCATCAATAGCGTAACACCATTTATTTGAATAGCATATTTTAAAGCAATTAAATCTAACCAACCACAACGTCTTGGTCTTCCAGTTGTAGCTCCAAACTCGTGTCCAACCTTAGCCATTGTTGCTCCATCCTCATCAAATAATTCAGTAGGGAAGGGGCCAGAACCTACACGTGTTGTATATGCTTTAAAGATTCCAAAGACCTCTCCAATTCTATTGGGAGCTACACCCAAACCAGTACAAGCACCAGCTGCTGTTGTATTTGAGGATGTTACAAATGGATATGTTCCAAAATCGATATCTAGTAAGGAACCTTGAGCTCCT